>JALSSM010000342.1 GCA_026984275.1 Gammaproteobacteria bacterium | reverse complement strand
GGGAAAGCGGCTGCGGGATTGCCTGAGCCTGTTGGGCCATGGCAAGCCATACAGGCTGGAATTTTACGATCACTGTCACCACCACGGTACAGTGACTCACCTGCTTCAACCAGATCTGGATCAGCTGTGCCAATGGTTACTTTCTGACTGGAAAAATACGCGGCAACATCTGCCATATCCTGCTCGCTGAGTGCTGCAGCCATCGGAGCCATCAAATCATTTTTTCGTTCACCTGATTTAAACGCTGTCAATTGTTGCTCAATATATTTAGCACTCTGGCCTGCCAGTTTTGGCCAGTCTGGCATGACGCTATTCCCATCTGCAGAGTGACAGGCTGCACATGGCTCTGCTTTTGTTTTTCCTGCTATCGGATCGCCTCCAGCAGCAAGTACCATTGTACTTGAAACAGAAAGCAGGATAGCCAGCGAGAAGTATAAATATTTCATGAGAGGATTTTTCTCCACATTAACAAAATGTCGGGATCTTCAAAATGAAGATCCCTTGACTAAATAAAATGTTCAGGAAGATTTGAGCTTCCTTTAGTCTTCCAGAATAAAGCTGATTTTCATATTGACGCGATATTCTACAATTTCACCATCATCAACAATCACTTTTTGTTCCTGAACCCAGGCACCTTTTACGTTCTTTAAGGTTTTATTAGCACGTTTTATGCCTTCTTTCAGGGCATCTTCAAAACTTTTACTGGATGATGAGGTTATTTCTGTAACACTTGCGACGGCCATCGTATTTCTCCCCCTTTTAGGATATGTTATTAAGGACTCTAAAGTTTAGGTGTGCTGCTCGTACTGTGCAACTCTTTCTGCAACATTCTTGACAGTGTTGTTCCAGTCACCTCCTGTTGAACAGGTTTGATCGAATTACTGGCGGCCAACAAATCTTCCGCAGTCGCTAATAATCCATTTTGTAATTGCCTGATTTGGCTGATCACAGACCTGATCTCAACATCGATTTCTGCCAGGCCAGCACTCAAACCCTGTTCAAGCCCCTTTTTTGCAGCCTTTTCCAACGACGGTCTGGATTTTTTATACAACAAATATGGGATCAGCCACGCAACCAGAACCAGTAAAAAACTATGGATTGCGAAATTGGCTCCCAGGTAATCGCTACTTTGTCCGACATAAAACACGGTGATCACCCGATAAGCCACCCAGGCGAGGGCGGCGACAGGTAGCAATGTTGTCATGATCTCCAGAAATTTATGAAGAATGCGCTGCAATCGGCTCCCCGGGGTTGCAAGCCCCTGCTGTAAACCTGTTTGAAGACTTACATTCATTTTCTCTTCAATGCCCGGGCGTATCTTATCCAGACGTTCCCTGAACGGATTCACTGACAACCCCAGACTATCGGCCTCTAATATCATTTTATCCAGAACACCCTCAACGATAACTTGCGCTCTACTATCCCAAACCGTTAACTTTTCAGACACTGTCTCTTTCTGATCATGACTTTTATCAAAACCCGGTCTAAAACGTTCGATCAGAGAAAATGTGGGCCTCTTATACCTCACTGCCGTTTTTAGTATTGGCAATTCCAGATGCTGGCGAATATCGATCATGGCCTGTGTCCAGATTTTTTCGTAAGACTCTTCAAGTTGATCAAGCCACTCTCGCTCACCTAACCACTGTATTTGCTGCTCCAGAACATTTCGTAATGTCTGCAGGCGTAGCCAGATCCCTCGCCGTTCCAGTTCATTGATGGTGTGATCGTTGGCCAGACCCAGCAGATTTTGTTGCAGCTGATCAAAATCATCATCCATACGGTCAGATTTGCAGTCAGTTCGATAGATCAAAGGTTGATCAAAACCGGCTTTTTGCAGTAGTGATTCAAAATCCCTGAGTACCGATTCATCATCCCCATGATTTCCCAACAACCACTGGTTAATAACAAATAACCAGGCATGGTTATAACCCTGATCCAGCAAGAATTGCCAACCTCTATCATCCCGATAACGCTCAGGACTCACCACATAAAGCAAGACATCAATATAAGGAAGCCAGTCACGTACGATCTCAAGATTGGCCGTTTCTACACTGTCGATATCCGGCATGTCGATCCACAGAATTTCCTTTTTTTCTTCAACCTGATGTTGACGAATATTGACTTTATCCAGCGGGAAATCTTCAGGTAATTGTTTTATTTCTACCGATCGGTGGACAAAAATAGTGACTTCACGCGACGTCGGTCGTTCTACTCCGGTACGTGCGATGGTTTGTCCGGCGAAACGATTTAATAAGGTACTTTTTCCAACGCCGGTTCCTCCAAAGAAGGCGACCACCAGTGGACGTTGTTCCTGATCAGATCCAAAAAGATCCTCCGGTTTATGCTGTTCACTGGCATTGATCAGATCGGCCTGTTTTTCAGAAAGCATCTTGTAAGTGAGTGCTCCCTTCGCGAATAACTCTACCTGCTCATAAAGTTGATCCACTTTCTTTTCAATGTCATGCACTGAAGAACTCACTTTCAATCTCCTTAATGGTCTGTTCAGTGATCTGGAATCTGTTGCTTCCGATTGCATGTTCGCGAAGCTGATTCAGCTGTGTTTGTAGATGGTCAAACAATAAACTTTGTACCGTTTCATATTGCTGTGCTTTCAGCTTTGCTTTCACCGTGGTCATATATTGCCCCACAGAACTTTCCGTCAACATGGTGGACAGAGAAAGCATCGCTGGTGCCAGAATAAAATCATTAAGACTGATCCCTCCAGTATGTAACGCAAAGACAACGGCTGCAGCATCGGTCGTTACTCTGGCTGCACGTAAACTGTTCAATAAGGCAGGTTGATCTTGTAAACGCAGATATAACGCCTCGGCGGCATCCTGAATCTCAGTTTCAAATTCTGCCTGATAGGTAGAAACCCCCTGTTCAAACTGCTCCAGAATTTCGTGTCTCGATTTATTTAAAGATCGTCTAAAATCCTGTTTCGCCAGACTTAAATGGTTTTCTTCTGAAATCTGATCAAGTGAATCATCATTCGCAACCTCGGTTATCACCTGATCAGCCAGCTGCCTGAGCAGCACCCCTTCATAGCTTTTGTCGCGAGAAACACCACCTTTTTCAGAGTCTGAACGGAGTACTGATTTACCCACCCTGATCAGTTTCCGTATCGGCCAGGTGATCACTTGTCGGGCCTTACCCAGCTTTTCACCCCATCCGGGAATTTCCAATAACTCCAGCAATTCGGCCATCGCCCGTTGGAACGTATCGTAATAATCCGGGTGATCGAGAAATTCCTTCTTATAACTCTGCATTGCCCTATCAACTGCATGCTGGCGTTTTTCCTGCCATGCCTGATCGTCCTGTATTTCTTCCTCGACGGGGCTGATCCAGTTTCGCCAGTTTGCTTTGATGAATTTATATGTCTGATCGGACACCTGTTGATCGTTGAGTTCATCGACCATGGAATCTAATGCCTGAATGATATGTTCAGCATCCAGCTTTTCGTTTGCCTCCACAAAAGGCAGAGAAACCAGCCTGGGTAATTTTGCATCCGGTAGCCTGCTCTTAAAACGATTCCGAAATGAATTAAACAGGGTCTGCTCCTCACCTTCAGCGAGTTTGTTAATACAAACCAGAAATGGTTTTTCCAGTGGAGCCAGCATTTCCAGCATCTCCCAAACTGACTGATCAGCATATTTTTCCTTGCTGACGGTGAGAACCAGAAGGTCTGCCAAACCAATCGTTCGTAAGACACTCTCTATATAACCATGAGCTTCAATGGAGTCAAAATCCGGCGTATCCCAAATCACTGTTGGATCCTGAGATGCCAGAATTCCGGGCGAAGATAATTCTGTCAATGCATATCCGGCCAGATCAGAATGATCCAGTTTGCTCTGCTCCAGACGTTTAAAATCAGGAAACAGGACTTCCAGCCAGGCAACGTTTTTTGCGTGTGATCCGGTTGCAAATCCTTGTGGATGAACGGTATATCCCGCTAACGGACTGACCCCAGCAAATGGCTCTGGCAACAGACAATTTACCAAGGTACTTTTTCCGGCCTGTGTTGGCCCCAGAATAACGATATTTAATGGAAGGCTAGCCGCCGATTCGACAAGCTTCTGCTTCAATAAAGACACTTCAGCCAGTGTCAGTGTTTTCAGAGAAGTACTGCAGGAATCATACAACTGACTACCAGGAGGTGCTTTTTTCTGAATGCTCTGATAGCGTTGTTTCAGTCGTTGAATAAACTCAATCATTGTCTGGTCATAATACCAGACGAACGGGTTTAAATTATACTTAACAATATCAGCTCATAGCTAATTAACACCATATAACCAATAAAACTAATGGTGATTAATTTTCCAATCAGAAAACGATTCAGAAAAAGGTAACTGGAAAGTGCTGTTAACAGAATAATACAGCTACCGGTGAGGAGCATTTTGGAAAGGATGAAGGCCGACACGCCAATTTCCAGAAAATAGGCCATCACCGGATTGGCTTCTATTGCCCCCCCGGAAAGAAGTTTCAGGGTCAGAAATGCGTCAAGAATCGACATCAGCATGATCCCGACAACTAAAACAAAAAGCCGTGGATGATACCAGTCTCTCTGGGCATCAGGACTTTCATCTAAACGCCGATGATGTTTTCTTCTGGAGTGGGTAATACTTTTAATCGCCGTCGACATCGTAAACACACGCCGATCAGGATTAATTCGACTGTCTTGCTGTGGATTATTCTGGATTGTTGCTTCCTGCATACGCTTACCATATCTCCAAAAACTACGCCTATTATGCAGATTTTTTCGGCTTTTAGCCAACCTGTTATTCTAAACGTGAAAAATTCTGGAGAAACCTCTTCCATACGTGTAACTTAACAAGTGTAGCGCTTATTCTGGAGAAAGGATGACTAGCCTGCTGAACCCGATAGTTTTTGAAGTACTGATTATTCTGTTATTTATTCTGATCCTGTGGCTGGTTTTACGCTCTATTCAACAGATGCGCGATCATGATCGCCTGCTACGTATCGATACCCATATGGACGATCTACAAACCCATCTGGATTCTTTGGAACAGCTGATGATCCGTCTGCAAACTGATCAGATCCAGGCTTCCAGTGTGACACGTGAACAGGTCATGGATCGTCTGGCAGAGAGTAATGAGCGGCTACAAAGTTCGCTTTCTATCCTGCGTGAGCAACTGGGGGAAAACTTTTCCAGACAACACACACAGTTTGAACAACGACAGAATGAGGCCAGCAATACTCTCAATGAAGGTCTATGGAAAAGTATGCAGACCATGCAAACTCAACTGTCCAACACACTTAACCAGAATACAAAGGAACTGGCACAGCGGTTCGAACACCTGACCAGACAAACTGATCAGCGTTTAAATGCGATCAGTGATCAGGTCGATAAACGGCTTGCAGACAGTTTTGAAAAAACAACCGCGATCTTTTCGGATGTGACACAAAGACTGGCACTGATCGACGAAGCACAAAAGAAGATCACCGAACTCTCCGGAAATGTTGTCAGCCTGCAAGAAATACTGGCTGACAAACGCAGTCGAGGTGCTTTCGGTGAAGTTCAGCTCAATTCTCTGATCAGGAATATCCTGCCGGAAAACAGTTTTTCTTTTCAGCATACCTTGAGTACAGGTGCCCGTGTGGACTGCCTCCTGTTACTACCCAAACCGACAGGTAATGTCGCTGTGGATGCCAAGTTCCCACTGGAATCTTTTAGAAAAATGACCAATATTGAACTGGCAAAGACTGATCGCCAACAGGCGACGAGACAATTCAAGACGGATATCAAGAAGCACATTCAGGATATTGCAACGAAGTATATCTTAAAAGGAGAAACCTCTGATGGCGCCATGATGTTTATTCCAGCCGAGGCTGTTTTTGCCGAAATTCAGGCGCATCATCCTGATCTTGTGGAACTGGCACACCTTTCGCATGTCTGGATGGTATCGCCAACAACTTTATGGGCCATCCTCAATACTGCACGGGCGGTATTAAAAGATGCGGCCACAAGGGAACAGGTTGACTTAATCCAGGAGCATCTCGGCTTACTGGCAGAAGATTTTGATCGCTTTAAAAAGCGCATGGATGGACTGGCAAAACATATTGAACAGGCACATGAAGATGTTCAGCTCGTGAATACATCAGCTCGAAAAATCAGTGCCCGATTTGATCAGATCGAACGTGTTGAACTGGATGAAAATCTTACAAAAAAAATTGATATGAGCAATGATGAAAAGTAATAACTGTTATTTTTCATATGATTAAGTTATAATTATAATAACTAACATAAGCTTTCGACCATAAGCATATTTAAGTTGTTAAGGAAAACTGGAAAATGAAAGAATTAACCACCGTCATTTTTGATATGGATGGTACTCTGGCAGATACAGAAGAGGTTCATCGTCAGGCCTTCAACCTTGCCTTTGATGATTTCAATCTCGACTGGCACTGGTCGCGAAAAGAGTACGCCGATCTGCTGGTAATCTCCGGTGGTCGAGAACGTATACGCCAATATGCACTCGACTGTACTGACTTCAAAATGCCACCGGATCTTGATGATTATGTGGCTGGTATCCATAAACTTAAAACGAACCACTATGCCAGGATGCTGGTTGAAGGACATGTGACATTACGTCCGGGGGTCAGACGACTGCTGGAAGAATGTCGTGATGCCGGAATCCGTATGTCCATTGCGACATCTTCACAATTATCCAACGTCACAACGTTGCTGGATAACAACCTGCCAGCCAACTGGCCATCCTGGTTTGAAATTATCGCCAGTTGCGATATCGTCGAAGCCAAAAAACCAGCTCCCGATGTCTACTGCTATGTGATGAACAAAATGAAAGTGTCTGCTGAAAATTGTCTGGCGCTTGAAGATACCCGAAATGGTTTTCTCTCAGCACAGGCAGCAGGAATCCCAACCATCATCACCACTCACTACTTCACTCGAAATAATGATTTTGAAGGTGCTCCACTGATTGTTGATAGCCTTGGCGAACCTGATAAACCTTTTCAGGTTTCTGGTGGGGATCCTGATCTGCTTGAACAGATAGAAGCTGGCGATACGAACTATGTCGATCTGGATTTATTCAGACAAATCGTTGCTGATACTCATTTTCAACCCGACGCAATCGATCAGTGTGCTTAAGGAACCTGATTCAGACTTAATCTGAGCTTCCTTAATACCAGTACCCCGGATAGTAGAAATGACGGCGCCAACGTAGATCCCAGTAAGGATCCCAATAGGGATCATAAAAATAAGGCCTGTAGTAATAGGGTGGAGGATCACGATATTCCGCCCATAAATAAGCTGATTTTGATTTAACCACCGGGAAGGTATAAGGCTTTTCGCCAATCATTCCCTCTTGTGCACCGGTCAATTCACCATAGACAGTGATCAACCTTCCTTTACTGTATATTTCAGGATCAAGAAACTGGTTAATTTTGGCCAGAAATCGCCCTTCTGTCTGATCACTCTTTATTGGCCGACCATTACGCCCTAAATCTCGTGCAACAATTTCTACCCATGTTTCATCTTTTTTGTTTTCGATCGACACTATCGAGCCGCCCCAACGAACAGCCTGACCTTTATATTGATCAACATTCCCTGTTACTTCTGAAATAGCGGGGCTTCCCTCAACAGGCGTAGTGATTTCCTGGGGCAAGTTGCTGGCGCAGCCAGAAATGAACCCGGAGACCAACATGATTGAAATCAGCCATCCTCTTTTAACGAACATTTTTCATCTTTCTCCGAAATATTTCCAATACTGGCAACTCCACTGGCATATTGCTTGCTTTTACGAATATAGACTCCATAAAGTTTATAGAGTTTCAGCCGATACTAACATCCATAATTTAACGTAATAGAAAAATGAATAACCATGCTGAGTACCATTGAACCAATCAACACAGAAAAAGAAATGTCTGATCATGAGTTTCTTATCCTCAAAACTGATCTTCTGGGAACCATGATCTATGGCAATCGTAGTTTTATCGCTTTTTCAGGCTATGAAGAAGAAGAACTGATTGGCCAGCCACATAAAATGCTCCGTCATCCCGATATGCCCAGAGCCATTTTCAGATTAATGTGGGAGACGTTGGAAGATAATCGTGAGTTTTTTGGTTATCTGAAATATCTACGAAAAGATGGCAGTTATTTCTGGTCCTTCGCTAATCTGACCCCCAGTTTTGATGACGATCAGAACGTCAATGGAAGCTTTTCTGTGCAGAGAAAACCACACCCCAAAAGACTGGCATTCTTTTCTGACCTGTACAAAGAAATGGTCGCCGTAGAGAAACGGTTCAGTACTGATCAGGAAATGATGGATGCCTCAACGGAAGTGCTAAACAATGCCATTGGCGGGAGGAATTACGATGAATTTATCTTCAATGGCTAATTGTCAACTACTCAACTGCCGAAATATCGTTCTCGTAAATGCCATCTTACTGATCGGCAGTGTTGTTTATTCTGGACTATTTAATGGCTTTAGTCCCATACTTCTGGCCATCGCAGCAGGATCGGCTTTTCTGACCTGGAGAGCGCGTCAACACGAAGAAGCACGGCTTGAATTACTGGATGAAATTAATGACCTGATTGATCATCTAAGTGTTGGTGAGCTTGGACACAGAATAACCAATGTTCCTGATTCATTACCAGTGTTAAAACAAACAGCAGATAAACTCAATGCTGCGCTGGATCAAATCGAAACTTTCATGCGGGAAAGTAACAACCTGTTCAAGGCCGCAGAAGATGAACGTTTTTACCGGGGCGCTATTCTGCAGGGACTCAAAGGGACATTTATCAATTCACTCAGGAGCATTGATGCATCAAGGTTACATATGCAAGAAAATCATCAGCGGAAAATTCTTGATGAACTTTACTCCAGACTGGGTAAATTAAAATCTGAAAACCTGTTGATCAACCTGAATCAAAGCCAGAATGATTTCGGCATGATTACGGATGAAATGACCGAGGTTGAAGAACTCTCCAAAACCTCTGCCGAAATGGCAACGCAGAATAAAAGTATGGTTGGAGATGTGGCCAGCAATCTCGATAGCGTCTATCACATGGCCAACAACATGCGTGATTCATCCAATGAACTTTCTGCCAGTAGTGAGGAGATCGCAGAAATGGTCACGCTGATTTCTGGCGTCGCTGATCAAACCAACCTGCTGGCTCTCAATGCGGCCATTGAAGCCGCTCGAGCCGGTGAACATGGCCGTGGTTTTGCTGTGGTGGCCGATGAGGTTAAAAAACTGGCTGAGAATACCAAAGAAACCGCCAGTCAGATCACCAGCATCATAGAACGA
>JALSSM010000341.1 GCA_026984275.1 Gammaproteobacteria bacterium | reverse complement strand
AATTTCCAGGATTTGACATTCATTAGCGAACTCAACCCCTTTGTTATTCAAGGTTTCCTTCAGGTTATGAATGTGTAGAACTCCAAATCCATGCTCTTTAACAGATTCTTGTAAGTCAGCTACCGCCTGGGCTACTGATTTTCTGGTTTCAACTATGTATTTCATTGTGGTTACTCCTTTTTTATATAAGCCATGTTTTTCTTTATAGTGTGTCTAATTTCTAGCGGTTGATAAGAAATAAAACCCTGGCAGATATGACAGGGGGTAATACTGAAAAAATAAGTAAGATAATAAAAGTGAAAAATATTGATATTATAAGATCACGTTTATTTATGCAGCAGCTTGTTTCCTTCTTCGGGATGAAGGTTTTTTACTGGTAGAAGAACTGTTATTTTCAATTGGAACCATTTGGGAGACAAATTCATTCTGCATAGTTAGCGTTTTTTCTGCTGCATTTTCCCAAGTTTCAAAGACATTTTTAATTATCTTGTTCCATTCAGCTATTAGATTCATCTTCTGGGTCAGCGGGTTCCATTGCATCATAGTCGAGGTATCGGCCTGTTTTTCAAACTCCCTTATTAATGAGAACCAGTTTTCTAACAATTTATTCTGAGATCGAATACCTGCGTCCAGAAATTCATTAACAACATCAAAATACTGATCGATTATCTCTGATTCTGCAAGTTCTGGATTAGTATCTCTCAGAATATTATGTGTAAACTTGGTTTGTGTCTGCAACATACTTGTCAAAATTTCATGAGTTATTTCTAATGGTCTTTTGCAGGTGTCTTCCCATTCAGATTGAGCATTGGTGTTCTTGCCCAGCATAAAGCTATCCCAGAATTGTCGTTGAAGATCCGTCCATGAAGTTACTAAATCCTCGAGTTGTATCTTTGTAGTCATGATTCCCCTCCGGAAATTTGTTGGTAGTAATAATATTTATATTGAAAATAAACACACTTAGATCGATCAAATCCGACCCACTCATAAAAAGTTAAACAACTTTTATAGCTATGCTATTTCTAATTTAGAGAAACCTTTCTGATCTATATCAACCGGGTATGAAGTTTTATTGTAGAAAGATGTTTATGAAAGACGATGCCGAAATAACCAGCCAGCTATGCTGAGTGTCACTATGGCAATGATTGACATAGGCCAGTATTGATCGACTAATAGAGTATAAGAATCGCCTTCCAGGAAGACGCCTCGCAGGATGATGAGGAAATAACGAAGTGGATTAATATAAGTCAGATGTTGAATGAATTCAGGCATATTGGCAATTGGGGTAGCAAATCCGGAAAGAATGACAGAGGGTACAAGAAAAAGAAATGCACCAAGTATCCCCTGTTGCTGTGTCACTGCCAGAGAGGAAATCATCAGGCCTATACCAGTAGCCGAGAGTAGAAACAAAAACATTCCCAGATAGAGGGCACCGATGCTTCCTCTTAATGGTATCTCAAACCAGTAAACTGCCATCAACAGGATAAAGCTGCCTTCTGTCAATCCAATTAAAATACCGGGAATAGACTTGCCGATCAGGACCTCAAAAGGTCGTAATGGTGTGACTAATAACTGATCGAAGGTGCCTGCTTCTCTTTCGCGGGCGACCGAGAGACCCGTTACAATCGTTGTGATGACCAGTGACAGCAACCCGACAATACCCGGCACAACAAACCATCGGGAGACAAGGTTTTCATTGAACCAGGGACGGATTTGTAGTGAGGCGGGTGGGCCGGGCAAGCCGTTCTGTTTGGCCCAGCCAAGATTGAAATCAGTAATAATTGTACGCAGATAACCTAAAGTCAGCAGGGCTGTATTTGAGTTTCTGCCATCAATGATAGCTTGAACCTTTGTCGGTTGATTTCGTTTCAGATCAGAACTGAAGCTTGATCCAAGATGCAGGACGATCAGTGTTTTTTTAGTATCGATTAGTGGAGTGATTTGTTCATCATGTTCAATATAATCCACCAGTTCAAAGTGTGGGGAACCAGTTATTTTTGCAATCAGATCTCTGGAAGGCTGACTGTGATCCTCATTATAGATAGCAACAGGAATATGATTCAGATCAAACGTCGCCGCATAGCCAAAGACCATTAATTGTGCGATTGGAGGGCCAATGAGAATAAACCGGCTCTGTTTGTCTTTGAGGATAGCCAGTAATTCTTTGATAGCGAGGGCAATAATTCGTCGTAATGTTTTCATTCAATCCAGCTGTTTGCGGGCTTTACGTTTGACCAATCCAAGGAAGATAAACATCATAATCAGTAGTGCAGCTGCATTACTCAAAATCACGGGCCAGATATTGCCAGCCAGGAACAGTGTCTGCAGGATCGCGACAAAATAGCGGGCGGGTATGACATGTGTAATAAATTGGATAGCATCGGGCATGGAACTTATTTGAAAGATGAAGCCCGACAGAATAAAGGCTGGCAAAAACGTCACAATGATAGAAACCTGGCCTGCCACGAACTGACTTTTCGCAACAATAGAGATCAAAAGCCCCATGCCTAAAGCGACCATCATGAATAGTGCAGAGGCGGCTGTGAGAGCCCAGAAAGATCCACGGAGTGGGACATCAAACAGCCATACGGCCATGGCTACACTCAGAAACATGCCACCCATTCCCAGAATAAAGTAGGGTACCAGTTTGCCAATAACGATCTCCCGAATATGAATGGGTGTTACCATCAGGGCCTCCATGGTGCCTCTTTCCCATTCACGAGCAACGACCATGGAAGTTAGCATGGCGCCTATCAAGGTCATAATCACGGCAATTAAACCAGGAACCAGAAAATACCGACTGTTGACAGCGGCATTGAACCAGATCCGTGGTTCCAGGAGTACAGGGATTTTCAAGTCTTGTCCCTGATCATGCGTATAATTCAATAGCCAATTTTGCCAAACACCCTGGATATAGCCCTCAGTAATTCTTGCCTGATTGGCATCCACACCATTGACATATACTCCGATGGGGGCATTATTTCTGGATAGCAGGCGATTACTGAAGTCATTTCTTAACCAGACAATGCCATCCACTTTAAGTGATCGCAGTGCCTCTTCGGCCTCCTGAATACTGTTATACACGATGGGAACAAAATACTCGGACTGCTGAAAAGAACCGATAAGACTGGTAGTGTTCGTATCGGGTTGTTCTACAACGGTGGCCAGTCGCACTCCTTTGGCATCAAGAGAAACACCATAACCAAACAATAATAACAAGATTACAGGCAATACAAAGGCAATGGCTATACTCGAGGGATCCCGCAGGATTTGCAGGCTTTCCTTCCGTATCATCCCCATTAGACGCATGCGCTTTTTCGTAAACGTATTCATGCCACCTTTTCCTTCGGATTCTGGTTTGATTCGATCAGTTCAATGAAGACATCTTCCATCGTAGGGTCTGGCTGATCAGGATGACGAAAGCGATTTTTCATTTCTGCCGGTGCACCCTCCGCCAATACCTTGCCATCGGCCATGATAACCAGCCGATCACAATAATTTGCCTCATCCATAAAATGAGTGGTCACCAGCACCGTCACGCCAGATTCTGCCAGTGTATTGATTCGTTGCCAGAATTCTCTTCTGGCCAGAGGATCAACGCCTGAAGTTGGTTCATCAAGAAACAGAATATCTGGTTCGTGCATCAGAGCTGCAGCCATGGCAAGTCTCTGTTTAAAACCCAGAGGCAGATCTGCGCTGATGGAATTACGATAGGATGTTAGCTCGAAAGCAGAAATTGCCCAATCAATCCTTTCTTTCTTTTGGGCACGGGAAAGTCCATAGGCACTGGCAAAGAATTTTAGATTTTGTTCAACCGTGAGATTGATATAGAGAGAGAAATGCTGTGCCATATACCCAATTCTCCCCCGTGCCTCGGCAGAGGCATGACGTAAATCAAGGCCTGCTATGCGGACTGTACCTTTAGTGACGGTTAATAAACCACACAACATGCGAAAAGTAGTTGATTTACCGGCACCATTGGCACCAAGCAGGCCAAAAATCTCACCTCGTGTTACATGAAAACTGACATCATTCACCGCAACAAAATCTCCAAATTTTCGTGTCAGATTTTCGACATCTATCACGACATCCGATGCGGTACTGTGATCTCTGCTTGTCTTTGATAATGTGTTTTTTGGTTGAACCACTGTTGTCTGACTATCTTTGAGTGTTGCAATAAAGGCGTCCTCAAAGATAGGTTCAGCGGCTTCAATGGACAGATCTGAGTGATCAGGAAAGATTTCTGACAGATTAGGTAAAGATTCTGATTCTGTGACGATGCGCACTTTTTCACCCTCAATAATTGCATCGATGATTCCCGAGACAGAATTCAATCGAATAGATAGTGATCGTTTGCTGATTGAAGGGGATGTCACATGGAAAACACGTCCTCGGAGTGGTTGACTGAAAAATTGAGGTGTACCCTGACCAAGTCGTTTGCCCTGATGCATCAGAATGACCTCGTCGCAGCGTTCAGCTTCATCAAGATAGGCTGTGCTCAGTAATACACTCATACCTTCTTTTTTGACTTGACGATAGATGATTGACCATAGTTCTCGACGGGAGACTGGATCCACACCGACTGTCGGTTCATCCAGTATTAAAAGCCGGGGAGGGTGTACGAGGGTGCATGCCAGTCCAAGTTTCTGTTTCATACCACCGGATAATTTACCCGCCAACCGGTTGGTAAAATGGGTAAGCCCTGTTAAATGCATCAATTCCTGATATCGAGATTTGCGATCGGTCAGAGCGACACCCTGTAAATCGGCATAAAAATTCAGATTTTCCTGAATAGTCAGATCTTCGTAGAGGCCGAAACGTTGGGGCATATAACCCACTGAAGACTGGACACGGAGTGGTTCCTGGAGAGCATTGATGCCAAGTACTGTGATTTTTCCTTTATCGGGTACAAGGAGACTTGTGACAAGTCGCATCAGAGTTGTTTTTCCTGCACCATCGGGTCCAATCAGTCCAGTGACTTTTCCTGATGAGATGTGCAGACTGATGTCATCAAGCGCATTGACAATCGTATTGTCAGTTGTAAAAGTTTTGTAGACCCTCTCGAGTTCGAGAGCGATTGAGGATTCCACTTACTGAGCCTCTAATTCTTTACAATGTGAGGCTGGCTTATCGGTCTGTTGAGGTATCTGGCCTAGAGGTATTTCGACTGTAGCAGGCATTCCTAGACGTAATTCATTCTCTGGATTACAAACGAAAATACGGGCTTGATAGACCAGCCGTGTTCGTAGTTCAGGTGTCTGGACATTCTTGGGTGTAAACTCTGCAGTCGGTGAAATGAATCCAACCCATCCCCGATAGTCCTTATCAGGGAAACTATCAGAAGTAATCCGGGCTTTTGCACCCAAAGGTATCTTGCCAAGACTGGGTTCTGGTATATAAGCTCTGACCCAGAGTGGATTATTCAATGCCAGCGTATAAACCGGCTGTTGAGGAGAGGCCATATCACCCGGCTCGAGGATTCTGTTACGGATAATACCATCTGCCGGGGCAAAAAGATCAGCATCGTTGAGCTGTTTTTCTGCCAGAGCAAGTTGCGCTTCCAGACTACGGAGAGTTGCCTGAGCAGCAGCAATATCTTCTTTACGAGGCCCTTCAAGGATCAATGCAAGTGTTTCCTGGGCAACTTTTAAACCGGCTCTTGTAGATGCCATCGCTGACTTCGCTTCATCCAATTGTTGTTGTGAAGCAAGATCTTTCGAATGGAGTGATTTTAGACGATTATATTTACGCCGAGCTTCATAGAGTAAAGTCTCCGCTTCTTTTACACGTGCTTGAGCCTCATTAATTTCCTGAGGACGGCTACCTGCTTCGAGTTTGCCCACGATTTGTTTTTGCGCATCAATAAGAGCTTCAATTCTGTTGACATCTGCCTTGAACCCCGATTTATCAAGTGAAGCTAATAATTGCCCCTGCTTAACCTGATCGCCTTCCCAGACTGCCATTTTGACAATATGTTCAGTAGCATGAAAAGTCAGATCAACTTCCCGAATATCAATGTTGCCATAAATGGTAAGTTCGGAAGCATTACTGACAGGTTGTTCATGTTGTAGCCACCACCAGTATGCTGCCATAGCAATAGCAATAATAACCACTAGCCGCAGAATTATTTTAATCATCCGCAAAATCAAGCCCTCTTTTAAAGACAGATAGAACTGTTTCTATCGTATACAACTCTGGAATAAACCAGAAAATGCTAATACGTTAAAGCTGATTCAGTTTTTCGAGAACTTGTTCCAATAAGGTCTTGCGATTTTTCAACCCCTGTTTGAAGTCATATTGATCTGTATCAGCAATTTCATAACGAAGATCAGCTAATTTACTTTCTAAGACTTCAGTAAGGATTTCTTTTTCTTCTTGCTCTAATGGTAACTGATTCATAACAGACTCCTTATTTAGTTTTATGAAACGAAGTAATCATAACAACCAGGAATACAATGATCATGATCTGGAACAGTTTTTTGGTAATTTATATTGCTCTTATTGGTGTGTTGTATGCCTTCTGGTGTGCATTCCTTGTATTAAAAAAGCCTGCCAGTAATGAGAAGTTACAGGCATCTTACAATGCGATTAAAGTAGGGGCAAGAGCCTTTTTGCAAACACAATACTTGACGATTGTCATCATCGGTGTTCTGATTTTTGTTGTACTTTGGTTTACTCCACAATTTGGATCTTTAACAGCAACAGGTTTTGCTATTGGTGGAATAATTTCTGCACTATCTGGTGTAATAGGTATGAATGTTTCTGTGCGAGCCAATATTCGTACTGCCATAGCCGCTGAACTGGGTTTAACCTCAGCCTTGAATGTGGCCTTGAGAGCCGGCTCTGTTACAGGTTTTCTGGTAGGTTCTCTGGTCTTGATTTGTGTCTGCGGATTTTATCTATTGTTGATTAAGGTTTATGGTTCACAGCAGATCAACCTGGCTCCCCTGGTTGGACTTGGGTTTGGTGCATCGTTGATCAGTATATTTGGTCGGCTGGGCGGTGGTATTTTTACCAAAGCCGCCGATGTTGGCGCTGATCTGGCAGGAAAGATTGAACAGGGAATACCAGAAGATGATGCAAGAAACCCAGCTGTGATCGCAGATAATGTCGGTGATAATGTCGGTGATTGTGCCGGAATGGCAGCAGATGTTTTTGAAAGTTATGTTGTAACGCTTATCGCAACGATGCTAGTCGCTGCAGCAGTTGAGCCGGGGAACCAAAAAATGCTTGAATTCCCACTGGCACTGGGAGGAATAGCTATTCTTGCCGGTATAATCGGGATGCAATTTGTTCGATTGCCATCAAACAACAGTATTTTGACAGCACTTACGAAAGGTGTTGTTGTTAGTATTATTTTGACATTAGTGGGTGATTATTTTCTTTGTAAGTGGATGTTGTCAGACTCAAATTTAATCACAGCAACACAAGCTTATTTGCTGACAATAACTGGTCTTTGTGTTGCATTTGCTCTCATTATCAGTACTAATTATTTTACTTCCAGCCGATTCAAACCAGTGTTACAGATCGTATATGCTTCCCGATCAGGACATGCTACCAATATCATCACCGGACTCGCTGTCGGTCTGAAAGCTACAATGATTCCTACTTTGATCATTGTAGTTGGGATCCTGATTACTTATATATTAGGGGGGATCTATGGTATCGCGATCGCAACCTGTTCAATGCTCGCGATGACACCTGTAATTCTCACGATCGATGCTTTCGGACCGGTTACAGATAATGCCGGAGGGATTGCAGAAATGGGTGGGATGCCGTCTTTGATCCGTGATGTGACAGATCAGATGGATGCTGTTGGAAACACCACCAAAGCAGTCACAAAAACTTTTGCGATTGGCTCAGCTGCATTAGCTGCTCTGGTATTATTTTCTGTTTATAATCTGGAGTTTGAAAAGCTTTCAACCCATCTCATTTTTACACTGGATAATGCCTATACACTTTCTGGAATATTTATCGGTTCATTAATTCCTTTTGTTTTTAGTGGTCTGGTTCTCGATGCAGTAGGGGGTGCTGCAGGAAACATTGTCCATGAAGTCAGAAGACAGTTTCAACAACATCCGGATATTTTGACAGGTGAGCAACAACCTGATTATGAACAGGCCGTTGGTATGCTCACTATGGCATCCATAAAGGGCATGCTGCTCCCTGGACTGATCCCGGTAACTATACCTTTGTTCATTGCATTTGTCTGGCAACCATTATCAGCTCCCGGTAGCGGTGCTCAGATAATGGGTGGTGTACTGATCGGCGCTATTGGTAGTGGATTATTGGTCGCATTATCCATGACGATTGGTGGTGCTGCCTGGGATAACGCAAAAAAATATATTGAGGCCGGACATGAGGGCGGGAAAGGTTCTGCCGCCCATCTTGCAGCGATAACGGGCGATACGGTTGGTGATCCCTATAAGGATTCTGCAGGTCCTGCGATTAACCCAATGCTCAAGGTGCTTAATATATTGGCCGTTCTTCTAGTTCCCTTCCTGGTTTGAAGAAGTAGTCCGATCAGAACATATGATGTCCACCATTAATAGAGAAGTTTGCACCAGTAATATATCCGGCGGCATCATCGGTCAGAAAGGCTACAGTTCTTGCGATATCCTCTGGTACACCAAGATGACCGACCGGGATTTCTTCAATGATCTTGTTACGAATTTCCTCAGCTACAGCCATCACCATTGATGTTGCAATATAGCCTGGGGAAATGGTGTTAACGAGTACTCCTTTTCTGGCACCTTCACGAGCCAATGCTTTGGTAAAACCATGAAGTCCTGCTTTTGCAGCACTATAATTTGCCTGACCAAACTGGCCTTTCTGGCCATTGATAGATGAGATATTGACGATACGCCCCCATTGACGTTCCAGCATCCCTGCAAAGACCTGCTTCGTCATATTGAAGGCACCTGTCAGATCGACATTGATGACCATTTCCCAGTCTTCTTGAGTCATTCTTTTCATGGTTGAATCGCGGGTAATGCCAGCATTATTTATCAGGATATCAACTTGGCCAATCTCTTTTTCGACTTTAGAGATCATCTCTTTGCAACTATCGAAATCAGCCACGTCAGCTTCATAAATAGCGATATCAAAACCTTCTTTCCTGCGTTCTTCCTGCCATTCGAGAGCCTTATCATGATTGACAGGTCTGTAAGTTGAGATCACATGACGATCCTGTCTGGCAAGATCACGGCATATGGCAGTACCAAGGCCACCAATGCCACCTGTTACAACGGCAATTCTGTTCATACTTACTTTCTCCTGTTATTAATTTGTTTTGATTTAACCTA
>JALSSM010000340.1 GCA_026984275.1 Gammaproteobacteria bacterium | reverse complement strand
TGGAGGTAACAAGACAGAAGACAGTCGACTAGGCTCGGCGATCATTATCGGCACGATACCTGCGGTGGTATTCGGGTTGTTGATTAAAGACTATATCGAGCATCAGCTAAGAAGCCCTTTGATTATCGCATCGACAACGATTATCTTTGGTTTGTTGCTTTGGTATGCCGATAGAAATGCCTCTCAAAAACGTACCGAAAAAACACTAAACATAAAGGATGCTATTTATGTTGGTCTGGCACAGGCTGTCGCCCTCATTCCAGGAACATCACGATCAGGTATCACCATGACCGCAGGTTTAATGCTGGGTCTCACGCGACAGGCAGCGGCACGATTTTCTTTTTTATTATCAATTCCTCTGATCATCGCAGCCGCTGGACTAAAAACCAGAGACCTTTTAACCCAAAACATAACCATAGACTGGTTTGGGCTTGGTTTTGTCATTGTCCTGTCTGCAATCAGTGCTTATGTTTGTATTTATTATTTCTTGAAATTGATCAATCAAATCGGCATGTTCCCTTTTGTAATTTATCGCCTGTTTCTGGGAGCATTCCTGTTCTGGTTTTTCCTTGGAAATTAAACTTTAGAACAGGTCATGCCGTTAACTTGGTTGGTTAAAAAAGGCACATAAAAAATATGGCTTCACAATATCCAGTTCTAATGTATCACGGTATCCATAACTCCGAAGATGAGGCAGGTCATTTCGATCCCGTCTACAGTGTCACACATCAACAGTTTGCTGAACAACTGGACTGGCTTCAGGATAATGGTTACAAAGCCTGTACTCTGGATCAGGCAAGTTCGGCAGCCAATGATGAAAAAATTGTGGTGATCACATTTGATGATGGTGATATCACTAACTTTACGACTGCGATGCCACAATTAACCGAACGCTCAATGCCTGCCGAGTTTTACATCACTACCGACTGGATCGGAAATGAATTCAGCATGTCCGCTGATCAACTGAGAAAACTGGATGAGGCCGGTATGGCGATCGACTCTCATGGTAAAACGCATCTCTATCTCAGCGATATGGATGAAAATGAACAACGGCAGGAGCTCGAAATCAGTAAACAGACGTTAGAAGACATTCTCGGCAAGCCGATTAACACCATCGCCCTGCCTGGCGGTCGCGGAGACCACCGAACCCGTAAGTTAGCAAGAGAACTGGGCTACAAACGCTTGTGCACTTCGGTACTGGGCTATAACGATCAAAACGCCGACCCCTACGAATTAAAAAGGATTGCCATCACTCGTCAGATGAGTCTTGATGCGTTTGCGTCACTGGTTTCTGCTGACGGTAAAGTCATGCGTAAAATGAGAATGAGACAGTTCATTCTTACCAGTATGAAAACGGTGCTTGGGAACCGTCTGTACGAAGTTGTGCGAGAGAAATTTTTACCTGGATCATAAAAATGAAAATAATTTTCTGGCTCAGCGCACTGTTTCTTTTTTACACCTATCTTGGTTATCCACTCTTCATGTTCCTGTGGGCAAAGTTCAGGCCCAGAGAGATCAGGGTAAAAGATTTTGAACCCACGGTAACAGTCGTCATTTCTGCATACAATGAACAGGATCGTATCGTCCCGAGAATCGAGAACCTGTTGGAACAGAATTATCCAGCAGACAAACTGAATATTATTGTTGTATCAGATGGTTCCACCGATGAGACTGTGGCAAGACTAAACACGATCAAAACTGATCGGCTACATGTCATCCCGCTGGAAAGAAACTGGGGAAAATCCATTGCCGTCAGTCGAGGCGTAACTGAAGCGACGGGAGAGATCATCGTCTTTGCTGATGTTCGACAACGTTTCTGTCCCAACGCCATTCAATCATTGGCCCAACCTTTTTCTGATCAGACGATTGGGGCGACGACCGGAGAATTGATTCTTGAGTCTTCTGGATCAGATCATGAACCGGAAGGTGTGGGGCTCTACTGGAAATACGAAAAAATGATCCGCGATAGCGAGAGCAAAGTGGATTCAA
>JALSSM010000339.1 GCA_026984275.1 Gammaproteobacteria bacterium | reverse complement strand
TTCATTAAAGAACTATTTTGACGATATGGATGGTCATGCACCGGGTAATTTATACGATCTTGTTCTTAATGAAATTGAAAAACCGCTGCTTGAAGTTGTAATGCAACAAACGGATCACAACATCACCAAGGCCGCTGAAATTCTCGGACTCAATCGCGGTACCTTACGAAAAAAATTACAGAAATACGGTATCTCCAGGTAAGACTAAAAAAAACATTACTCTCGGACGAATAAAATATGGCAATCAAAATCAGGCGAGCACTGATCAGCGTATCTGACAAAGCAGGTGTTGTTGATCTGGCCAAAGCTCTTTCAGAAACAGGTGTGGAGATTCTTTCGACGGGCGGCACCGCAAAATTAATCGGCGATCAGGGTATCGATGTAAAAGAAGTATCAGAACACACCGGTTTTCCTGAAATGATGGATGGCCGCGTAAAAACACTACATCCGAAAATTCATGGTGGCATTTTAGGTCGTCGTGGTCAGGATGATGCCGTCATGGTGGAACATGGTATTGATCCCATTGATCTGATTGTCGTTAATCTGTATCCATTCGAGGAAACTATTTCCAAACCAGATTGCTCTTTGGAAGATGCAATAGAAAACATTGATATCGGTGGACCGACGATGGTTCGGGCTGCTGCCAAGAATCATGCAAATGTTGCCATCATTGTTGATCCTGATGATTACGAAAAAGTGATCAATGAAATAAAAGATCAGGGAGGTATCTCAAAAGATACCTGCTTCAAACTCGCCACCAAAGCATTTGAACATACAGCAGCTTATGACGGAATGATTGCAAACTATCTTGGGGCTATAGTGGAAAATGCCAAGGTTGGTAAGGAAGGCCCGGAAGGGTTCCCAACCACTTTCAATACCCAGTTTAAAAAAGCGCAAACCATGCGTTATGGTGAGAACCCTCATCAACAAGCCGCTTTTTATGTTTCCCCAAAACAAACAGAAGCCAGTATTTCAACCGCAACCCAGATCCAGGGAAAAGAACTTTCCTATAATAATATTGCTGACACCGATGCCGCACTGGAATGTGTTAAACAGTTTGATGAGAAACCGGCCTGTGTGATCGTAAAACATGCCAACCCTTGCGGTGTTGCTGTCGATGATACTTTAATGGCGGCTTATGATCGTGCTTATCAAACAGATCCAGAGTCAGCTTTCGGGGGCATTATCGCTTTCAACCGTGAACTGGATGCTGAGACAGCAAAAGCCATTGTTGATCGACAATTTGTAGAAGTTATTATCGCACCTTCTGCTTCGCAGGAATCCGTTGAAATCGTTTCTTCCAAGGAAAATGTCCGTCTGTTGACCTGTGGCAAATTTAGTCAGCCTGAATCACGACTCGATTATAAAAGAGTCAACGGTGGACTACTGGTACAGGATGCTGATCTTGCTTTATACAATGAACTTAACATCGTCAGCAAACGCCAACCCACAGATCAGGAAATGACTGACATGATCTTCGCCTGGAAAGTGGCTAAATTTGTAAAATCCAATGCCATTGTCTATGTCAGAGATAATATGACCATTGGTGTTGGTGCTGGCCAGATGAGCCGGATCAATGCCGCACGCATTGCAGGAATAAAAGCTGAACATGCGAAACTTGAAGTTAAAGGATCAGTGATGTCATCTGATGCTTTTTTTCCTTTCCGTGACGGTATTGATGCCGCTGCCGAAGCCGGAATCGCCGCCGTCATTCAGCCGGGTGGTTCCATGCGTGATGACGAGGTCATTGCCGCCGCAGATGAGGCAGAAATGGCCATGGTCTTTACTGGTATGCGACATTTCAGACATTGATTATTCCAAAATATGAGACAGAATATTTCCTGTCATTCTGAACATTTTTCCATATACTAAACCCATGAAAATTTTAATCATTGGTGGTGGTGGAAGAGAGCATGCACTGGCCTGGAAATGTGCTCAATCTGACAATGTGTCGCAAGTTTTTGTAGCGCCTGGTAACGCAGGCACTGCAGCA
>JALSSM010000338.1 GCA_026984275.1 Gammaproteobacteria bacterium | reverse complement strand
ATTGTCAGACAATATGAAAATCTCTACAGGGAAGTTGCAGGCTAAACTATGTGTGGTTTTTGTGGTTATATCAATTTAAAACCAGCTTCTTTACCAGAGGAAGTAATAGTCTCGATGACAGACCAGATCCATCATCGAGGACCGGATGATCAAGGCTATTGGCAAGATGAGAAAGCGGGCGTTTCTTTAGGGCATCGTCGCCTGTCAATTATCGATATTTCCCCTGAGGGACATCAGCCCATGCACTCTGCGAGTGGACGTTTTGTATTGGCCTACAACGGTGAAATCTATAACTTTAAAGATATAAAAAAAGAACTGGAAAATGGAGGGTTGGCACCTGAATGGAGAGGCCACTCAGATACTGAAGTTTTACTGGCAGCTATAGACGCCTGGGGTGTCGAAGACACATTGAAAAAAAGTGTGGGTATGTTTGCCTTTGCTTTATGGGACAAACAGGAGCGAATTCTATTTCTTGCTCGTGATCGTCTGGGCGAAAAACCACTTTATTATGGTTGGCAGAATAGTGTTCTTTTATTTGGATCAGAACTGAAATCACTTAAGGTTCATCCTCAATTTCAGGGTGAGATTGACCGAGACGTTTTATCACTTTATATGCGTCATAATTATATCCCTGCTCCCTGGTCAATCTATCGAAATATTAAAAAACTTATGCCCGGAACCTTGATCAGGATCCCGGTAGAGTCTGATCAATTCAGAAATAAAACATTACCAGAGCCTGAACCCTACTGGTCTTTGAAAAAAGTGGCAGAGCAAGGAGAAGGCGATCCATTTTCAGGTACAGAACAGGATGCGATTCAGCAACTTGATAAGTTATTAAAACAGTCTGTTCGTGGACAGATGCTGGCAGATGTACCTCTGGGTGCCTTTTTGTCTGGTGGATATGATTCCTCTCTGGTTGTTGCCTTAATGCAGGCGCAATCTGAGAAAAGAGTAAAAACTTTTTCTATTGGGTTTAATGAAAAAGACTATAACGAAGCCCAACATGCTAAAGCTGTGGCCAGGCATCTCGGTACTGATCACACTGAACTTTATGTCACTTCTGATGAAGCAATGGCTGTCGTTCCAAAGTTGCCAACACTATATGACGAGCCATTTTCTGATTCTTCACAAATCCCAACGTTTCTGGTTTCAGAAATGGCAAGACAACATGTGACAGTCAGTTTGTCTGGTGATGGAGGTGATGAATTATTTGGAGGCTATAATCGTTATTTTCTGGGGGCTGATCTCTGGAAACGGTTAAAACCATTTCCAGTCTGGTCAAGACGTTTTGCTGCCAATTTAATCACTTCAATTCCACCTTCAGGTTGGGACAAATTTTCTTCTTTGTTTAATCGAGTTCTTCCAGCAGAATTTAGTGCAGGAAGAGCTGGTGATAAATTACATAAGCTGGCGTCAGTTTTTTCATTATCAGGTCAGAATGATCTATATCTGAAATTATTGTCTCATTGGGATGAACCCGACAGCGTTGTTCTTAATTCAAAGGAACCCGATTCTGTCATTAAGCAGTCTCTTCAACTGGATGACTTTATTCATCGCATGATGTGTATTGATTCCATCAGTTATTTGCCTGGTGATATTCTAACAAAAGTTGATCGGGCAGCGATGGGAGTCAGTCTTGAAAGTCGTATCCCACTACTTGATCATCGGGTTTTAGAATTTGCCTGGCAATTACCGCTTTCTATGAAAGTGCGTGATGGAAAAGGAAAGTGGATTTTGCGGCAGGTCTTATATAAATATGTTCCTCCAACGTTACTTGATCGTCCAAAGATGGGGTTTGGTGTCCCTGTTGACGCCTGGTTACGTGGGCCTCTTCGAGAATGGGCAGAAGAATTGCTCTCTGAGATCAGGTTGGAAAATGAGGGGTATTTTAATCCAGCTCCCATTCGTGAAAAGTGGAACGAGCATTTGTCAGGTAAACGAAACTGGCAATATCATCTCTGGGATGTCCTTATGTTCCAGCAATGGCTGGAAC
>JALSSM010000337.1 GCA_026984275.1 Gammaproteobacteria bacterium | reverse complement strand
CTTTGACATGGCAATACCACGCCCATGATTATCCCCAATTCTGTCAATTGAGATCTCGAGATAATTTTCCCAATCAAAGCCTTCACCCATATCAGTGATCGTGAAACGGATATGGTCATTATTCTTATGGTATTCAATTGTCGCAAATTTATCAGAATATTCCGTCAAAGAAAGTCGGTGTTCGATTTCCTCACGCCAGCGTCCAGCACGGATCAATGCTGATTTTTCATGGTAGCCAATCCTTAGATTCCCGTGTTCGATAGCATTGATCATGAGTTCTGATAAACCGGACAATCTTTGTTCTGGTTCAGGACAGGCTTTGGAAAGAAACAGGGCCAGATCCTGCATTTCATCAAGAGTTCTGAACTCAAATGTGCCAGACTTCATCATCGAAAGTGTGCAGACTGATTTTTTTAACTCATTTCGTAGTGATCTATATGCCTCATGTTCCTGGAGGGCCATTTTTATAACAGATCGTAAAATCTCTTCATCGAAAGGTTTGCTCAGGTAATAGAATGCACCGGCTTGTAAACCTTCAGCAATATCCTGTTTTGTTGTTTTAGCTGTCTCTAGAATGACAGGGATATGTCTGATGACAGGATGTTCTTTCATTTTTTCCAGAACCTGCAGACCATCCAGCCCCGGCATCATTCGGTCAAGTAAAACCAGATCAATCTCTTCCGGGGTATTTTCAAGAATACTCCAGGCCTGATAGCCATCCTCAGCAAAAACCAGATCATAATCGGTGTTTTCCAGAAGCTCAGCAATGATCTCACGATTGAATGCCTCATCATCTACCACGAGTAGACGATGAGAACCATTGATACGGGTTGTTAGTTCCATCATTTAAACTGCCATTTATTGACTATCCTGTAAATTCTGTTCGATGTGATAAAAGATATCGGCTAACTTCCGGAAAGATTGAATGCCGTGCCTGCTCCTGCTTTATGGGTTAATATATTACCCATAATATCTCCAGTATCAGGAAAACTGACCATTATGAAATCAGCCCAGGAATTATCACCACTCATGTCCAGGAACCAGTTCAGCTATGACGAACTGATAGAATGTGCGGAGGGCAAGTTATTTGGCCCGGGGAATGCACAATTACCGATGCCGCCAATGTTGATGGTCGACAGGATTACTTCAATCACAGAAGAGGGTGGGAAAGAGGGCAAGGGCCAGCTCATTGCTGAGTTTGACATTGCCCCTGAACAGTGGTTTTTCGATTGTCATTTTGTTGGAGATCCTGTGATGCCGGGTTGTCTGGGGCTGGATGCCTTATGGCAACTGATAGGTTTTTATCTCGGCTGGCGCGGGGGGCCAGGGCACGGTCGGGCATTAGGTGTTGGAGAAGTAAAATTTAAGGGACAGGTGACCCCAAAAAATAAACTGGTAACTTACCGTATAGATATGACAAGAATTATTATGCGGAAACTATACATGGGTGTGGCCGATGCCGTAATGGAAGTTGATGGCAAAGAAATTTATACTGCAAAAGATCTGAAAGTCGGGCTTTTCTCATCAACTAAGGACTTTTAGAGGCAGGGTGTTTAAGCTGTAATCAGGAATTGTGAAATGAAAAGGGTCGTTGTTACTGGTTTAGGGATTGTTTCAAGTATTGGCAATAACAAAGATGAGGTGACTGCTTCGTTACGAGAAGGGCGATCAGGCATTGAGTTTTGTCAGGAATATGCGGATCTGGGTTTTCGATCACATATTCATGGATCAATTAAGCTGGATCCCACAGAGCTTGTTGATCGAAAGCTGATGCGTTTTATGGGCAATGCCGCTGCCTACAACTATATTGCGATGGCAGAAGCGATCGCAGATTCAGGACTGGAAGAGAGTGATATTTCTAACCCCAGAACTGGCATCATCACGGGTTCTGGTGGTGCATCAAATGAGAATATCCTGCTGGCAGTCGATACATTACGTGAAAGAGGGGCACGCAAGGTTGCTCCAACTCTGGTACCAAGAACGATGGGTAGCA
>JALSSM010000336.1 GCA_026984275.1 Gammaproteobacteria bacterium | reverse complement strand
TGTTGCTGAAACAGGTCCCATTCCGCCTGTCGGGATTGTGCTGTCTGCTCCGCCTTTTCGAGCTTTTCATTAGCCATTTGTTCAGCCCTGGCAAGCTCGGCCTGCCGAGGTTCCAGCTCATTCAGCTCAGTGATCGTTTGTTCCAGTTGCTGTTGATCACTGGTCTGTTGATTCTGAAGTTCTGTCAGTTCATTTTGTACCCGTTCTAAATCTCGTTCGCTTGTTTCTCGCCTTTCATTTGCGTGTTGAATAGACTGCTCAAGATTCGTGATCTCCGCGCCCAGGCCATAAAATTGCCCCTGGATTTCATTAAACCGATCATTCGCAGCCACCTGCTCCTGATGTTGTTTTTCAATATCTGCTTCAACCGCACGTACTTCTGCAATGGCGGCTTCCACATTTGTCTCACCTTGAGCGATCAATCTGGTGTGACTTTCTGACTGCTCATGCAGATCCTTCCATGACAGCGCCATCAACTCTGCTTTGACCTGCCTTTCTTCTGACTTGAGCACTTTATAGCGTTCTGCGGCTTTGGCCTGCCTTTCCAGACGACTCAACTGCTTACCAAGCTCTTCCCGGATATCAGATAAACGATCAAGGTTTTCTTTGGTATGACGAATACGATTTTCTGTTTCACGACGCCGCTCTTTATATTTTGAGATACCAGCTGCTTCTTCGAGAAACACACGTAATTCTTCAGGTTTGGATTCGATGACGCGCGAGATCATGCCCTGTTCGATCACTGAATAACTACGCGGCCCAATTCCGGTTCCAAGAAAAAGATTCGTAATGTCTTTACGTCGGCAACGATTACCATTCAGGTTATAGATGGAAACGCCATCTCGCCCTAACTGGCGTTTGATGGAAATTTCATTGTAACTTGCAAACTCTCCGCCAATCTTGCCATCGGAGTTATCAAAAATAATTTCGACCGATGCCTGGCCAACAGGTTTGCGCGCATTTGATCCACTAAAAATCACATCTGACATGGCATCACCACGCAGATGCTTGGCTGAACTTTCACCTAACACCCACAGGACGGCATCGATCACATTGGACTTACCACAGCCATTTGGACCGACAACACCCGTCAGCTTATGAGGCAGGTTCAGAGTTGTGGGATCGACAAAAGATTTAAAACCAGCAAGCTTTATTTTATTTATTCTCATTGCCGTTAAGATACATCAAAAAGCGGAATATTCAAAACTAATTTATAAATATAACGAAGCTTATAATGACCATTTAACTCATTGTTTTTAATATTATTTATAAGATTTCGCTCAGTGAGCAAATATCCTTGAAAGACTACCTCTAAAAACACAGTTTATGGTATGGTATACAGCCTGTTTTCAAACTAATTTATAAAGAATATGAGCCAACCTAGTGAAGAACTGGAACTTTTTGACAACCCAAATCCAGAGAAAGATTACACCATTCACATTAGCATCCCCGAGTTTACCTGTTTGTGCCCCAAAACGGGGCAGCCGGATTTCGCGACACTGGAACTTGCCTATGTGCCCGATCAACACTGCGTAGAATTAAAAGCACTTAAAATGTACATTTGGTCTTTCCGTGACAAAGGCGCTTTTCACGAGGCCGTCACCAATAAAATTGTTGATGATCTGGTCACCGCATGCCAACCTCGTTATTTAAGGCTCACTTCAGATTTCAACGTTCGGGGTGGTATCTATACTAAAGTCGTTTCTGACTACCGTAAACCTGGCTGGAAGGCTCCAGAACCGATCACACTACCTTAGTCAACATGAACTCCTTTTTTAGCGGCATGAAATACGCACTGTCAGGTTTCAGGATGATCTTTAAACCACGGCTGCGCCGTTTTGTCATCATTCCCTTCCTGATCAACCTTGTTCTTTTTTCTGCTGCCCTCTGGTTTGGATCACAATGGATTGATTCATTCATCGAAAGCTGGCTTCCAGACTGGCTGGAGTGGCTGAGATTTGTGATCTGGCCGTTACTGGCCATAGCTGCGCTT
>JALSSM010000335.1 GCA_026984275.1 Gammaproteobacteria bacterium | reverse complement strand
CACACATTTAACTATCCCAAAAGGCAAACCGGGGCAGCATTATTACTGTTTATCCTTTTACTGGTGGTTGGTGCTTCAACATTACTTGTTTCGAAACTGAATAAGGCAGCTTCAAAAGCTTATTGGGAAAATTACACTGGAGAGAGGCTAATGGAAGCAAAAGCGGCCTTATTGGGGCGTACTGCCAGTGACAATAATCGTCCAGGCAGTTTACCTTGCCCAGATGTTGATGGCGATGGTGTAACTGATACAAATTTTGGAAATTGTACCTCATATACGGGATTCTTCCCTTGGAAGACTTTAGATATTGAAGAATTAAAGGATGGTAGTAATTCTCCACTATGGTATTCACTTCAACAAACATTGAGAGATCATAATTCTGCTGAACCCATTAATAGTGAGATCCCCGGAGAATTAACGGTCGATAACGGCACCGGGACAGGTTTCTCAGATTTGGTAGCTGTGATTATCGCTCCAGGAGAGGCATTCCCATCCCAAGATAGAGCAATTAATCCTAATCTTGCCAGTTCTTATCTCGAGCAGGAAAATAACGATGGTGATCAAGATTTTATTTCTTATGCCCCATCCGGTGATTTTAATGACACCATTGTATCGATTACGCGGCAGGAATTGATGGCTGTTGCCGAAAAACGTGTGCTTGGTCAATATACGAATATTCTTAATGCCTATAAAAGAACATATGGTGGTTATCCTTGGTTATCACGTTTCGGAGACCCGACATCAAGTACTTTCAATAGTGAACTGAACGTTTTGGAAGGACATCTTCCCATTCATATCAAAGATCAGGTTTTTAAAACATCATTTACAGTAGACTGGAATATGAGCTCAGGAACCACCCCGGCTCCCTTTGGAAATGTGACAAGTGATCTATTAAATGGAATAGGCGTGGGTAGTATTGTGTTTGATCAACGGTCTTCAATTTATGGTTCAACTACCGGATCATCCGAATGTCTATGGAAGTCAAAAGACACCGTGAGTTGTAAAGGGGCTGCAACAGAGAATTTGGCAGGTGGTTTTACCCGAATTTATGATATTGATATAAGTTTTACAAAAGGTGTTGTCTCAATTAACTCACCAGATCTATCAAAATTAAGAACGAGGGATGTACAAAATCTATTTGGTTCGGCTTCTGATACTAAAATCAAAATCACTATCAGGGATAATAGCTCAGGTATTGAGGAAACCGGTACAAACCTGATTGGTAATAATAGTATCGGTACTTTTATCGTATCAGCTATTAACTATAACCTGGATCCAGTACCTGATCCGGTAACGGGTTTAGCTGAAGTTCCTGTCTGGATCACTCGGAACAAATGGCATCATCTTATTTATATTGCATACTCGGACGGATACAAGCCTGGAGCCACTAGCAATTGCATCCCTGGTTTGGACTGTCTGTCTCTTAACAATACGATACCTGTGAACAATAAGATGGGGGTAGTTATATCAGCAGGAATTGATATTTCTGGTGCAAGAAGTACCAATCCAGGTGCTTGGAATAATTATTTTGAAGATTCTGTTCACATTCTTCCACCAAATGCGAACGATATATTTGAAAAAAGAGCGATTACAGTGGGCTATAATGATCAAGTTCGCATTTTGGGAACCGAACCCTGAGTTTGAATTACACTATGAAAAAAATAAGTAGAGAACAGGGTTATACCTTGGTTGAGTTGGTGATCGTCTTACTTATTCTTGGTTTGCTTCTGGCCGGTATCCTGGGACCCTTGTCTGTACGAATAGAACAGAAAGAACGGCAAAGGGCTCAGGAACAACTTGAGGAAATCAGGGATGCGATCTATGGTTTTGCAATAACATATGGAAGATTGCCTTGCCCAGACTCTTTGTCAAATGATGGGTTGGAAGATTTGGTAGGTACTTTTCCGTCACGCACCTGCCAAAACTTACAGGGAAATATCCCTTGGCAAGATCTACAGGTTCTTCAGAATGATCCTTGGGGAAATGCTTATATATATAAAGTAACTGGAAGCTTTGCAGACGAAAATGGAGTTACTTCGTTTACGCCACCGACAGCCTGTACTGGGAGCACTGCTGCCAATGTTTCATTTGCAGTTTGTAGTGAAGGCAATATGAATATCTTTGATGGAACAGGTGGGACAAAAATTATAGACAAGATCCCAGCAATTGTTATATCGAAGGGGAAACATAATCTGCCTGCAGAAGATTCCACTGATGAACAGGAAAATACTGATGCAGATAATATATTTGTCTCAAAAACCTTCAGTCAGGATAATGGGAAAGAATTTGATGATCTAATGATCTGGATCTCCCCCAACATCCTCAAATACCGCATGGTGCAGGCAGGACGTTTGCCCTGATCTCATTTTCCAGGATTTGATCTTATACAAAGTTTGATTATAGATGCCAACCTTTATGCACTATCCGGGCTAGCTTTTAAAGTGTGCATCCAGTTTGTCCAGGATATCAAGACCATTTTTAAGATCACCAGAAGCGGCTAATGCCCGAAATCGTATTTCACTATCAAATTCAGCCAGAGCCTGTGTGGATAGCTCCTCGATTAGCTTATTCAGACTAATTTTTTTATAGGATGCCAGGGCTTTCAGGCGACTATGTTTGTCGTCAGGTAATCTTACTGTTAGTGTTGTCATATTCATTAACCTCTTAAAAAATGTTCAGGTTTCAATATTTGTATATTTTCAAAACTCAATTCAGCAGCTTTTAAATCTTTAGTATTGTTCGTCACTATAATCTCTGCATTTCCGGCGATAGCCAACTCTATCAGAAAATTATCATTTTCATCCAGGAGGTTTGGTCTCCAGAGGTAATATATCGGCACCCATTCGGTGACACTATAAAAAGCACATAATAAAGAGTTGATCTCTTTACTACTCAATGGGCAGAGCTTCAGTATTTGTGATCGAGTGCTGACATCCTCAAATTCAAGAAATAAAGCGTTGCTTATTAAAGGTTTGTGATGTCCTTTCAAGCATTGTCGTAAAATTTCACGGCTTGGACCTTTTTTACCAATAAGAGCACTAATGATCACGCTGGTATCAATAACGATTTTCTGCATTCCAGAATGGTGTCATATATGACACCAAAGTTCAACAGAAACAATATGGATATGAGTAAAGTGAAAGAAAGGATAACCAGCCACAAAAGCTATTGGTTATTGATCTTCGGCTGTTTATTTTTTCTGCCTGTTCAGAAAAAGCCGACATACTTGTCGCTTTCCAGAATGGCAAATATAAAATCGCACAAAACAGGATCGTTAAGTCTGAAGAAAATGATTCTGCCGCGCAGTATTATATTGGTTTGATCTACTATCTCAGCTCTGATGTCGATCATGATTTCAAACTGGTAGATAAGTGATATGGAAAGTCTGCGGTTCAGGGTAATGCGGGTGTGAGGTCTTAACTTTGGTCAGTTTTGTGGCAAGGTATCGGAATGCGGTCAGGAAAGCAACAGACTGGTTTTCGGGTGTCGAAATCTTAAACAGTCGATCGACAAACTATCTCTTTGTGCACTGCACACGTATAATGCGCGGCTAACTTTTAAACCGGTAACTCCTTTTGACTGACAAACTCAGAAATATCGCTATTGTCGCGCATGTGGATCATGGAAAGACCACGCTCGTTGACTGTCTTTTACAACAATCCGGTACGCTGGGTGAACGGGCGGAAGCGCCGAGTCGGGTGATGGACAGTAATGACATCGAAAAAGAACGTGGTATTACGATCCTGGCCAAGAATACGGCGATCAACTGGAATGACTACCGAATCAATATTGTTGATACGCCGGGCCATGCCGACTTTGGTGGCGAGGTGGAACGTATTCTGTCGATGGTGGATTCGGTGCTGTTGCTGGTAGATGCCGTTGATGGCCCGATGCCGCAAACACGTTTTGTCACACAGAAGGCCTTTGCTCAGGGTTTGAAGCCGATTGTCGTGATTAACAAGATTGACCGTCCTGGTAGCCGACCGGACTGGGTCATGGATCAGACTTTTGATCTGTTTGATCAACTGGGCGCGACCGATGAACAGTTGGATTTTCCAGTGGTTTATTCCTCAGCGATCGAAGGTTATGCGGGTCTGGAATCCAATGTGAACAGCGGTGATATGACGCCGTTATTACAGGCGATTGTTGATCATGTCTCGCCACCGGATGTTAATCCGGAAGGAACATTCCAGATGCAGATCAGCGCATTGGATTATTCCAGTTATGTGGGTGCCATCGGCGTTGGTCGAATCACACGTGGCAAGGTAACGCCGAGTATGCCGATCACGCTGATCGATAATCATGGCAAAACGCGCAGTGCGCGCATCATGCAGGTACTGGGTTTTGATGGACTGGAACGGGTTGAAGTCGAAGAGGCCAATGCTGGAGATATTGTCGCGATTACGGGTGTAGAAGGTATTCGTATTTCTGATACGTTATGTGATCCGGCCAATGTCGAAGCGCTTCCAGCATTGAGTGTTGATGAACCAACGGTAAGCATGAGTTTTTATGTCAACAACTCCCCTTTTGCCGGTCAGGATGGAAAATTTGTCACCAGTCGTCAGATCAAGGAACGGCTGGATAAAGAACTGATCCACAATGTCGCACTTCGTGTTGAAGAGACTGAGGATGCGAATCGTTTTCTGGTTTCCGGTCGAGGTGAATTACATCTTTCTATCCTGATCGAAAACATGCGGCGTGAAGGCTTCGAGTTGGGGGTCGGTCGTCCACAGGTTATCCTTCGTGAAATCGACGGCGTTGTTTGTGAACCTTATGAAAGGCTGACCATTGATGTGGAAGAACAACATCAGGGTACAGTGATGGAACGTCTTGGCGAACGCAAAGCGGATCTGAAAGATATGTCACCTGACGGTAAGGGGCGTGTAAGACTGGATTTTGAAATTCCTGCACGTGGGCTGATCGGATTTCGGACCGAGTTTATGACAGCCACTTCAGGGACGGGACTTATGTATCATACTTTTGATCATTATGGTCCGGAAAAAGCGGGTGGCATCGGCCAGCGTAATAATGGCGTGTTGATCTCCATCGGCCCTGGTAAAAGCCTGGGTTATTCACTGTTTAATTTACAGGAACGTGGCAGCCTGTTCATTGGTCATGGTGAAGATGTTTATGAAGGGATGATCATTGGTATCCATTCGCGTGATAATGATCTGGTTGTGAACCCGCTGAAAGGTAAGCAACTGACCAATGTACGCGCCTCAGGTACCGATGAAAATATCGTTCTGACGCCACCGATTCGTTATGATCTGGAACAGGCACTGGAGTTTATCAACGATGACGAGATTGTTGAAGTCACGCCAAAAGCGATCCGAATCCGTAAAAAAATGCTGTCAGAAAATGAGCGGAAAAGAGCATCCAGAGCACCCAAATGATCGGATTGCTGCAACGAGTTACACAGGCAAAAGTTGAGGTTGCAGGGGAAACGGTTGGTGCGATTGAGCAGGGTTTGCTGGTACTGATCGGTATTGAAAAAGGTGATACGGAGAAACAGGCCGATCGTTTATTGGAAAGATTACTGGGTTATCGTGTCTTTGTTGATGATCAGGACAAGATGAATCTCAGCCTGTCGGATGTAAACGGTGGTCTGTTGCTCGTCTCACAATTTACACTCCCCGCCGATACTCAAAAAGGTATGCGTCCCAGTTTTTCATCAGCCGCGTCACCGGAAGAAGGTGAACGTCTCTATAATTATCTGGTTGAAAAAGCCCGATCAACTTATAACAAGGTTGAAACTGGTCGCTTTGCAGCCGACATGCAGATCACACTCACTAACGATGGCCCGGTAACATTCTGGTTGCAGGTTCCACCCAACTGGCAGTAGTCTCAGTATTTGAAAGCCTGTCATCCCGCACCAGAGTTCAGAATGACAAAATAAGGTATGCCAGAAGGTCTTCATAAATGCTAATCGATTCACACGTACATTTTGATGACACACGTTTTGATAAAGATCGTGATGCTGTCTATCAACGTGCGAAACAGGCAGGAGTGATTGCCATGATCATGCCAGCTATCACCGCAGAATCCTGGCCGAAAACAAAACAGTGTTCTGCTCAATATGAAAACGTATTTCCAGCTTATGGCCTGCATCCTTATTTTATTGATCAGCATCAACCTGAACATCTTGATCAATTAAGGTTATGGATAAACAAAGAACAACCCGTAGCCGTTGGCGAATGTGGCCTTGATTATTTTCTTAGCGAACTTGATCAGGAGAAACAAAAAATCTTTTTTCAGGCACAACTTGAAATTGCAAAAGAGTTCGATCTACCTCTCATCATCCATGCAAGAAGTGCTGTTGAAGATGTTATTCATCTGATCAAAAAAACGGGACACAACAAAGGTATGATCCATAGTTATAATGGCAGCTTGCAACAAGCAAAACAGCTAATCGATTTGGGCTATTATCTGAGCTTTGGTGGCGCAGTTACATATGCGAGAGCAAAAAAATTACGATCACTGATCAAAGAACTACCACTGGATAGCTTGCTGATCGAAACAGATGCACCGGATCAGCCGGACATAGTCCATAAAGATCAGCGAAACGAGCCGGGATTTATTACAGAAGTATTAGCAACATTTGTAGAACTACGATCAGAATCAAAAGAAAAAATTGCACAGAAAACGATGCTGAATACTGTTCAATTGTTTAACTTATCATAAGAACTCTCGTTCCCACGCTGGAGCGTGGGAACGAGGAAGGCTTCGTTCCGGAGATTCTTCCTCCTAAAGTCGTCAAAATGACAGATTTTGTGTAAATTAAAGCTTGGCATCCTGAACGTTAGTGAAGGATCTCTGACCGACGTTATCAGAGCACCAGTTACGCCTATAATTATAAGGGATAATGGTATTTTCCTTATCCCGAACAGAGGTTAAGTAAAATGAATCGTGAAGATTTCAGACATTTTTATAAATTGCCTGTGCGCTGGAACGATGCCGATCAACTTGGACATATCAATAATGTGGAGTTTTTTCGTTACCTTGAATGTGGCCGGGTTGATTATTGTGAACAGGCAATGGGTATTATTTATACAACCGATATGAAAGAAGGCTGGGTTCTGGCGGATATCCAATGCAGTTTTCAGCAGCAGTTACACTATCCCTGTGAGATCGAGATTGCCTCACGTATCAGTCGGATCGGTAATAGTAGTGCTGAAATGCTGGCGGCAATTTTTAGAGTCGGTGAGTCCACCCCGGTTGCAATTTCAAAAGGGATCGTGGTCTGGCTCGATTTTATTGAACAGGTTAACAAGCGTGTTCCGGATGAATACCGGAAGAAAATTGTGGATTATGAGATTTTGCCTCCTGTATCATCAGAATGACAACCAGTCCCTTGGCTTCAAATAGTTCTCATACAGATCAGCTTCCGGTGATCCTTTTTCTGGAGACCAGTTATAACGCCACTTAACCAACGGGGGTAACGACATCAGAATAGATTCTGTTCGTCCTCCCGATTGCAACCCAAACAAGGTCCCGCGATCGAAGACCAGATTGAATTCCACATAACGCCCGCGACGATAAAGCTGGAAGTCCCGTTCACGTTCACCGAAGGGTGTTTCTTTGCGCTTGTTGACGATGGGTTGGTAGGCTTTAATATAATGATCACCAACGCTTTGCATAAACTCGAAACTCTTTTTAAAACCCCATTCATTCAGATCATCAAAAAACAATCCGCCCACACCACGTGTTTCATTTCGGTGTTTGAGGAAAAAATATTCATCACACCATTTTTTATATTTTGAATAAACATCCTCACCAAAAGGATCGCAGGCAGATTTTGAAACTTGATGCCAGTGGATCACATCTTCTTCAAAAGGATAATAAGGTGTCAGATCAAATCCACCACCAAACCACCAGACAGGATCTTCACCGGGTTTTTCTGCAATAAAAAAACGTACATTGGCATGTGATGTCGGTACATAAGGATTGTTCGGATGAATCACCAGTGAAACACCGACCGCTTGAAAATCTCGTCCGGCCAGTTCTGGACGTTGGGCTGTCGCCGCGGGTGGGAGTTTGTTGCCATAGACATGCGAAAAGTTGACACCGGCCTGTTCAAAAACTTTACCATTCGTCAGTACACGCGTACGTCCGCCACCTCCTTCTTCCCGATCCCAGGCGTCTTCCATAAACCGTGCTTCACCGTCTTCCAGTTCCAGCGATGTACAGATTTGATCCTGCAAATCAAGCAGATATGCTTTTACTTTATCTAATGAAGGTGTTGCTGACATTTTGTTAGTTTTCCTGATTCTGGTATTGTAGCCATATTGTATAACAGCTCATGGATAAAAGATGACAAATCGCACCGCAAGCATCAAGCGCGATACCAATGAAACCAAAATCCAGGTCAGTATTGATCTGGATGGAACCGGTAAATCGAAACTGGATTCTGGCATTCCATTTTTGGATCACATGCTCGATCAGATCGCCCGTCACGGTGTGATGGATATCGAGATTAAGGCCAAAGGTGATCTGGAGATCGATGCACATCACACAGTTGAAGATATTGGTATCACGCTTGGACAAGCATTCACAAAAGCACTGGGTGACAAAAAAGGTATTCGTCGTTATGGGCACGGATATGTGCCGTTGGATGAGGCTTTGTCACGCGTGGTGATCGATTGTTCCGGTCGTCCGGGGCTGGAATATCACGTCGATTTTCCACGGGCCAGGATCGGTGAATTTGATACGGAATTGTTCTATGAATTTTTTCAGGGTTTCGTCAATCACGCGATGGTTACCATGCACATTGATAATATTCGAGGGCGCAACGCACATCATATTATAGAAACCATTTTCAAGGCATTTGGTCGTGCCTTGCGTATGGCTGTCGAACCCGATCCGCGGATGCAGGGAACACTACCTTCGACGAAAGGAAAACTTTGATGTCTGGTTCAAAACAAACGGTTGCCGTCATCGATTACGGCAGCAGTAATCTGCGATCCGTTTCCAAAGCGGTCGAACACGTTGCCGAAGGGCGGCAACGAGTGATCGTAACCAGCGATGCATCAGAGATCGCCAATGCCGATCGGGTTATTTTTCCTGGACAAGGGGCCATCGGTGATTGTATGAAAAACCTGATGGAACAAGGTCTGGATGAAGTGATCCGTTCTGCAATACCGGATAAACCTTTCTTCGGTATCTGCCTTGGCCTGCAAAGCCTGATGGATTGGAGTGATGAAGATGGCGGCATGAATGGGCTGGGTATTATTCCGGGTAGGGTGGTACATTTCCCGGAAGATCCAGAAGATTCAAGAACAGGAGAACGCCTGAAGATCCCACACATGGGCTGGAACCAGGTCAACCCAACGCATGATCACTTTCTGTGGCGGGGAATAGAACCGGGT
>JALSSM010000334.1 GCA_026984275.1 Gammaproteobacteria bacterium | reverse complement strand
AAGGTAAAATCCTGCACGCAAAATACAGTCGTTACATGCAGCAGGTTGCAGGTGAAGATCCTGAGTTGGTCGAAAGGCTGGCGGAAGTCGGTGCTCGCTTTACTCATCACAGTTCGATCGCTCCAACAGGGACTATCTCGCTGTCACTGGCCAATAATGCCAGTAATGGCATCGAGCCCAGTTTTGCTCACCATTATGCGCGAAATGTGATCCGGGAAGGTAAAAAGACCAAAGAAAAGGTTGATGTTTTTTCCTACGAATTACTGGCTTATCGCACCCTGATCAATCCGAAGGCAATGCCTTTTTCCGAAAACCCGGAAGAACAATTGCCGGATTATTTTATCAGTGCTGATGCGGTGACTCCGAAACAGCATGTAGATATTCAGGCGGCATCACAAAAATGGATCGATTCATCGATCTCAAAAACAGCCAATGTGCCTACCGATTTCCCATTTGAGGATTTCAAAGGTATTTATGAATACGCTTATGATAAAGGACTGAAAGGTTGTACAACCTTCAGATTTAACCCTGAAGTATTCCAGGGTGTACTGGTGAAAGAGAAAGATCTGGAAAATACCACTTACCGTTTCTCACTGGAAAACGGTGAAGTGATCGAGGTAAAAGGTAATGAGGAGATCGAATATGATGGTGAACTGCATACCGCTGCCAACCTGTTCGATGCACTTAAAGAAGGCTACTATGGTAAATTCTGATGACGATTAAAATAGATAAAAAAATTGTGGGCTATAAGGTTCTGAAAGAGGGTGAAGCTGAGCAGCCTGAAACAGAGTTAGAACAGGAAGATAACGTTGTGCACATGCATGAAAAAGTTGAACGACCCGAGATGTTGCTGGGTTCAACCTACAAGATCAAGACACCGTTAAGTGAACATGCACTCTACATTACGGTCAATGATATTGTGTTGAATCAGGGGACTGAGCATGAATTGCGTCGTCCATTCGAAGTGTTCATCAACTCCAAGAGTATGGATCACTTTCAGTGGATAGTTGCTTTGACACGTATCATCTCTGCGGTATTCCGCAAAGGCGGGGATGTTACCTTTCTGGTGGAAGAGTTACGCTCCGTTTTTGATCCCAGCGGTGGCTATTTCAAAAAGGGTGGCAAATTTATGCCATCACTGGTCGCGGAGATTGGTGATGTGCTGGAAAGTCACATGAAAATGATTGGTTTGATCAAGGATAAAGGGCCAGATCAGCATCAGCAAAAACTGATCAATGAAAAAAGGGCAGAGTTTGAACAGTCACAAAAAAGTGACGATGAGGGAGAGTTTCCAACCAGTGCAACGCTGTGTAATAAATGTCACACCAAAGCCATGATCCAGATGGATAATTGCCTGACCTGCTTGAATTGCGGCGAGTCCAAGTGCGGCTAACTTTATTTGCAACGTTGTTACTGGTCGTAGGCGTGGTCGCTTTCAGTTTTATGCAGATCAATGCGGCAGCATATGAAACTGATTCTATCCCTGGAAAAGGCAAGAATAGCTGTAGTGATTGTATTTCAATGCTTGATGGAAATTGGTTTCACTGACGTAATGCTTTCATTTCGGAGCTATTTTACCAGGGTGCAGGGCATCATAATTAGTAAGAATAGATATATAATCTCACTCTGTGAATCAAAAAAATAGTCCAGATAATAATGAGGAGAATATTATGAGAATTAAGAAATGTCTTTTTCTGGTGGTTTATGCGTTTATTTTCAGCGTTTCACCAGCATGGGGGTCAGCATTTGATTCTCACAAAGATGAAAATGATGGTTGTCTGAAATACCATCATCCAATCACGTCATTTATTGAATTCCAATCAATCAATCTGGAAACACAACCTCCCAGCCCAATCACGATTAAGGGTAAACTAAAACTACCTGTCAGGTATTCAAAGAGATTTGAATGTTACTTGCCAAAGAAATCCGTGCCAGCGGTTGTAATTTTACATGGATCAGCCGGGATCGACTTCAGAGGTGATTTCTATGCCCGGTCACTTAATGCCAATGGTATTGCAACGCTTGAGATCGATATGTGGGAAGCACGGGGTGTCAAAACACTGGCTGATCGGCCAAGTATACCAATAGTTAACCTACCGGATGCTTTTGGTGCGCTGAGATTTCTTACAGAACAGGAGAATATCGATCCGGAGCATATTGGTATAATGGGGTTTTCATGGGGTGGAGTTGTGACTATGGCTGCCGCAACAGAATTTAATGCCGCACGATTTGGAGGTGACCTTCGTTTTGCTGCTCATATCGCTCATTATCCTGTCTGTTTTGCTTACAATTCTGCTATTCCGGGATCTGAGTTCTTCAATCTCACAGGTGCACCAATCATGATTCAGATTGGTGATGAAGATGATTATGATGAAGGTGCAGCGGCCTGTCTTGCCGTCAAAGCCAGTTTGACGCCTGAAGAACAGGACTTGCTAAGAGTTAGGGTTTATAAAGGTGCGACTCATGGCTGGGACAGATTACAGATGCCAACAACGTTTATTGATCCTTTTTCTCATCTTGGTGCCGGTGGAGAAGTAAGCGTTGTTCCTGATGTGAATTATGCCTATAAGTCTCGTAGAAGAGTTGTGCGATTCTTTAGATCACATTTGATGGAATAATTCCTGATTGACTATCCTGGCGTGTAAGAAGGTGTTCTTCAGGCCAGGATAAAAAATGATAAATGCGCTTCCTGTGTGTGGGTAATCCATTTAATATCCACTCACATGAACGCATCTCTGAAAATTCTGTATTTCCCTGGTTTCCTGATTTCACTGTTATTGGTGTTTTCTGGAATTAAATTTTTTTCCAATAACCCCTGTCTTGATTTTGAAAACGGACTCATCGTTTGTGCGGCCAGTGATATGGCAAAGATCACCAAAACGGGCAAGATACCATTTGAGGACTCAGCTTTTGATCTTTCAGAAGGTAAATTGAGCCTGAATGCTGCTCGTAATGAAACAGTTGCCTTCCAGCTATTTCTAAAATCGAACCGTCCGAATGCACCAGAGAGTGTAAGAATAAGCATTGATAACTTGCTAAAAAACGATCAGCAGCTTTTCGAGGCGAATAATATCCGTTTTTTCAAAGCACATTATCACCGGGTAGAACATGGTGGTTATGAGTGGGGACCAAAAAGTAAAGTATTACCCTGGCCTGATGATTATCCTGATGCCCTGATTCCACAGAACATGGAATGTGGAGATATAGTTACCCCGATTTATAATTCTTTTCCTGTTCCTGAAAATAAAACTGAAAATCAGGCCGTCTGGATCGATATCTATATTCCAGCTGATCAATCGGTAGGTGAATATAAAACACAGATCAAAATCCAATCCGGTAATATGATCAACACAATTCCCCTGATCGTAAAAGTCTGGGATGTTACTTTGCCGGAAAAACCGTCTATTGATGCGGTTGGTGAACTCTACGACAGTTACAAGATGGAAGGTGTTGGAACCGATTTGCGTGAACAATCCTGGCAGGATATGGCGCATTGTTATCAGGCCATGGCGCACAGGCATCGCATGGTGTTTATCGAACGGCTTGTCGTTAAACCTGAACAGTCATGGGATGATTACAACAGAATTTATGATCCGGTTTTGAATGGGCGTTTATTCTCTGATGAGAATGGATACACAGGGCCGGGAAAAAATACTCCGATCTCTATCTGGCGCACACCCTGGCCACAGAGTTTTAATGCCAGAGTGAAACAGGCATTGACTGATCAACAAGTTGATCGATATGAATTGATGGCAAAAAAATGGAGGGAAAATATTGATAACAATCATTGGGATCAAACAGATTATTTTGCCTATATTTTTGACGAGGTGGATGGTGCGACTGACGAAGATGAACTCGGTGATGTCAGTGATGATTACATCAGGATGGTACATCATCAAATGGATCGAGTGCAGAAAGCCATCGACAGGGGTACTAATGATCAGTCAGTTGATCTGATCTGGACCAGCCATACGGATCCACAGACCTGGGATGGTATTCCTGGAGAAGATCTAAAGGATATCATCAGGCTCTGGTCACCCAGTGCCAACAGTGCAAATGTTGATTACCTGGCTGAAAGAAGAAAAGCGGGTGACAAGATCTGGTTCTATCACAGTGGACATCCTGCTATCGGTATTCACAGCATCAATGCTTCTGGGATTGAGATGCGAACCTGGGGTGTCGTGACAGCGAAATATAATTTTGACGGGCATTTCATGTGGGCGCTCAATTTATCTGATCCCGAACAGCCTTATCATTATCCCGGCTATAAAAAAGATGATGATCGATTTGGTAATGGATCGATGGTTTTCCCTGGTAATAAACTTGATACGATTGGTATGAGCGCTGTCCCTGGCCCGATCCCCACCATGCGACTGAAGGCCTGGCGGCGGGGTTTGCAAGATGCAGAGCTGATCATTTTGGCCAGAAAAGCAGGACATGATAAAGAAGTGGATCAGATGTTGGAAAAACTGCTTCCTTCAGCATTATCCGAAGGCAAAGGAAAGGCGAGCTGGTCAGATGATCCACAAGATTGGATCAAGTTCCAGCAGCGATTACTGGAATTGGCTTCTCATCATTGATCCCACGGGTTATCTTTTTGTCTGGGAAGTAGCCAGATAAAAAGTAATAGACAAATAATAGCAGCGCCCAGAACCAACCAGAAATTGTCTTCGCCAAATTTCACATAAGCCACAGTAAAGAGAAGAATACTCATCAGGAACGGGGGGATAGCATGTAGAATTGCGGATCCTTTCCATAAAAAAGACAGAAACTTTTTGTTTCCTTCAGAATATCCCGCTCTGTTCTTTTTTACTTGTGCTGAAAACCGCTCTGGCCAGCTCAGCGGTGAGTGGAACTTTACAACGACTCTGCCTGATTCATCAACCTCTTCGGAACGAGCCAGTTTATAAATAATAAATAAGGCAGTAAAGAAAGCGAATAACAACATGGCCTTTTCTTTTTGTGGCAGCGGTTGATACCAGTCAATCAGTGTTGTTAGCAGTTCCATCATCGGAACAGTTTAACTTTTTTGTGGGCATAAAAAAACGCACCCTGAGATGCGTTTTTATGTTTCTTACAGGCCTTCAATTAGCCATCGGAAGTGATTTTTTTGATCAACTCCTGTAATACTTTTTCAGCCTGATCATTTTCAATCTGGCACGTGCCAGCATTCAAATGACCGCCACCGTTATACGTCAGGCAAAGCTCACCAACATTCGTATTTGAGCTGCGATTCAGAATAGATTTTCCAATAGCAAACACTGTGTTTTGCTGTTTCAACCCCCACATCTTATGGATAGAAATGTTGGTGTCAGGAAACAGCGCGTAGATCATAAAACGATTGACTGCATATATCGATTCTTCATTCAGCAGATCAAGCACAACCAGATTTTTGTGAACAGTTGAACAACGCAGGATCTGCTCTTTGGCTTTTGCTTCATGTTCTTTGAAAAGTACCACACGTTCCTGAACATCAGGCAACGCAATAATTTCATCGATCGAAAGGTTCTTGCATTGATCGATCAGATCCATCATCAGTTGATAATTGGAAATACGGAAATCACGAAAACGACCCAGACCTGTTCGTGCATCCATGAGAAAGTTGAGTAAGGCCCAGCCTTCAGGATTGAGGATCTCATCCTTGCTGAATTGAGCTGCATCACCCTTGTCTACGGCCTCCATCATTTCTTGCCAACCAGCTGGAAAACGATCATCGCCACCATAGTAGTCATAAACCACCCTGGCTGCTGAGGGGGCTTCAGGGTCAATAATATGATTGTCTTTCTTACCGTTACGAACCGTCTCACTCAGATGGTGATCAAAAGCGATATGCACGCCTTCAACATATGGAAGATTAGTAGTTATGTCATTGCTATCAATATCAATTTTTCCATCCTGCATATCTTTCGGATGAACAAACTTGATGTCATCAATTATGCCTACTTCTTTTAATAACACTGCACAGACAAGGCCATCAAAATCACTTCTTGTCACTAACCTGAAATTTTTCATATTTTTCTCCTGAAGAGTTCCCTTACAATTTATTATTTATGTTAGCGACGGAAAGGGTTAGTTCTTTAGGAGCTTTGCGTAATCCGGGGAGTTTGACCCCGGATTTCAACAAATTTCATCCGGGCCCCGTGACTGGTTTATCGCAGGCCTGATTCGTGTAGCGTAATCAGATATAAACATTAATGTTACGCTACGCTAACACGGTCTACTTGGTTATATAAAATCGTGTTTGCCAACTTGATCTAACTGACGAAGAGATACGGTAGTTTTATGCCGGGTTAAGGGGGAGGAGGCCATTCCATCCAGACTACTTAACAGAAAGGATGTTAATAAATTGTAAGGTTGGTTTGTTCTAGAATGTGTTGTGGAACTCTGAATTGTACCTTTTGATTATGTTCAGTAATTAAATGACCGTTTGCAAATAATTTTAGAAGAACATTGTAGTCTCGATTATTTTCTATACCGGATAATACTGGGGACTGGATATTTAGATCATTCTGCCCTGGTGGAATATTTCCATTAACTTCTAAGTTCTCTCCACCAGGTTCAGGGTTCTCAAATATAGCGGTGTAGGTAGCAGAATTACCAAGATCTTTTGTAAGATGATAGTTCATCCCGTATTTAATGGTGCCTTTCTCTGTATCAATCATAAACTGACCGCCTGTAGTAATTACGTAGTCAGTTGTTGAAGGTAATGGAGGGTTTGATACGCAGCTAGTTAGTAAAAGCCCGATAACCAAGAGGTGAATAAGATTTAATAGAACTCTGATTTTCATAGAAATAAGCTCCAAGGTAGGTATCAAAACGGAATATCATCATCAAAATCATCAATCTGTGGAGCAGATGAAGATGGTGCTGGTTGTGCTGGAGTCTGGGCTGGCGCAGCTTGCTGAGCTGGTTCGAAGCTGGCTGATGATCCGCCTTTGCTGTCCAGCATTTGCATTTCATTAGCGACTATTTCAGTGGTGTAGCGATCTTGTCCGTCTTTGTCCTGCCATTTCCGTGTTTGTAATCTGCCCTCGATATAGATCTTTGAGCCTTTGTGAACATACTGCTGGACGATCTCAGCGAGTTTCCCGAAAAAGACAACACGATGCCATTCGGTTTTTTCCTGTTGTTCGCCGGTTTGTTTATCTCGCCAGGTTTCGCTGGTAGCGATGTTGACATTAGCCATGGCACTACCACCTGCGGTGTAGCGTACTTCCGGTTCGGCTCCAAGGTTGCCGATGATCATTACTTTGTTAAGTCCTCTGGACGCCATGGTGTTTTCCTCTGCTTTTGTTATTGTCGTTTATTCGCGGATAGAATCCGCTCTTATATAATCATCAACGATACCGTTTTTTTTCGAAAAATTCACTATCAACGTCATCTTTTAGCGGCTTCAATCTTCATCGGAATAGTGATCACCAGCCAGATCAGGATAAAAATCGCATTAACCAGAAAAACACTACCAATACCCGTTTTACCATACAGCCAGCCGCCCAGGGTGCCGCCGATGAAAGCGCCAAGAAATTGAGAGGTTGAATAAACACCCAGTGCCGTACCCTTACTCTCGGCGGGTGCGGTTCTCGAGACCAGTGAAGGTAGCGCAGCTTCAAGGTAATTAAAAGCGGTGAAAAAGAGCAGCATCATGACGGATAACCCGATCGTAGATTCGTAACCCTGCCAGAGTCCAAGTTCCGCCAGTGCCAGCAGGATCACCGAGCCTGTAAAGATTTGTTTTGCCAGATTGCGAGTCTCTGCCATGCGAATCAATGGCACCATCAACACGAAAGAGAGCAACATCACGGGCAGATAGACTTTCCAGTGATGTTCAGAAGTCAAACCTGCGTGGTCACGCAATGCCAGTGGTAGAACAACAAAGCTGGCGGTCATGATCAGATGCAGGATCAGGATGCTGGCATCCAGTCTTAATAGATGAGGGTTTCTCAGAACCTGAAGAAAGCTTCTGTTTTCTGATTCAGGATCGACAGCTTGATGATCAGGCTGGGGAACCCAGGTAAAAAGTACAATGATCGCCAGTAGTCCAAGTGAGGCTGCTGCCCAGAATAAGCCATTCAGACCTAACCATATGTTGAGAACAGGACCACCGATAAAAGCGATCGTAAAGGCCATACCGATACTGATACCGATGATGGCCATGGCTTTGGTGCGTTGGCTTTCACGTGTCAGATCAGCCGCAAGTGCCATGATCGAAGCAGCGATCGCCCCTGCACCCTGTAAGGCACGACCAAGGATCAGGATATAAATATTATTGTCGGATAATGCGGCAATCGCACTGCCGATGACAAAGATTAACAGCCCTGCAGCAATCACAGGTTTGCGTCCGATCCGGTCAGAAAGCATTCCGAATGGAATTTGGAGGAATGCTTGCGTGAGGCCATAAATACCGAGTGCAAGTCCGATCAGGATCGGGGTTGCGCCGATCATGTCTCCGGTATAAAGCGAAAGCACCGGCAGGATCATAAATAGTCCAAACATACGCAGGAAAAAGATCAACGCCAGTGAAGCGGCTGATCGTAATTCAAAGCGGGTCATTTTTTGTTTGTTGTTAGCCATTGTTGGGTCATGCGTTATTTTTATAAAACATCTGTGTGAAAAATCGCGTATATTAACAGGTTGCTTGTCATTTTTCGTGGAAAATATGGATAAAATTTCAATCCGTGGTGCTCGTACTCACAATTTAAAGGCTGTGGATCTGGATCTGCCTCGAAATAAACTGATCGTGATCACCGGACTTTCCGGATCGGGCAAGTCTTCATTAGCCTTCGATACGATTTATGCAGAAGGACAAAGACGTTATGTGGAGTCTTTGTCTTCTTATGCGCGCCAGTTTTTATCAATGATGGAAAAGCCGGATGTGGATCTGATCGAAGGCTTATCGCCAGCGATTTCTATCGAACAAAAATCCACCTCGCATAATCCACGTTCCACTGTTGGAACGATTACAGAGATTTATGATTATTTAAGGTTGCTGTTCGCAAGAGTGGGTGAGCCGCGTTGTCCTGATCACGACACGGTTCTGGAAGCACAGACGATCAGTCAGATGGTTGATCAGGTTCTGGAGTTACCGGAAGGCAGCAAGATGATGTTGCTGGCACCGCTGGTTCAGGGCCGTAAAGGTGAGCATGTTCAGTTGCTGGAAAGTCTGCGTCGTGAAGGCTATATCCGTGCACGCATCAACGGTGAAGTCGTGAATCTGGATGATGCGCCGGAACTGGATCTGTATAAGAAACACGATATAGAGGCGGTGGTGGATCGATTCAAGGTACGTGATGATCTGAAATTGCGTCTCGCAGAGTCATTTGAAACGGCACTGACGCTGACCGAAGGAATCGCCAAGGTCGCCTGGATGGATGAGGAC
>JALSSM010000333.1 GCA_026984275.1 Gammaproteobacteria bacterium | reverse complement strand
GAAAGCTGTGAATCACAAAAAGGGGAATTCGAAAATACGAGACAGAATCCTGACTTCTACGGACACGGTTGGAAAACTGGCCGGAATACCGGTTGTTGCTGAGATTGTAAATACCACAAACAAAATCAAACCAGTTCGGAAAGTGCTGGAAAAAACACTGGGCGTTCATGCCGAGGCGCGTGTCCCTGAATATCACTCCAAAACCTTTCGCAAACAGGAGTCAAAACGTCAGGATCTCAGTCTTGATCAGGCAAAATCGGGTGAAAACACACAAGGTAAGGTCGCGCTTTTTAGCACCTGTTATTCAAATTACAACGAGCCTGAAGTTGGAAAACAGATGGTTGCAGTACTGGAACATAATGGTATCCCTGTAAGGATAGCTGAAAAAGAACAGTGTTGTGGCATGCCGAAAATGGAGCTTGGTGATCTTGAGGCGGTAGAAAAGGCTAAAAATGCCAATATCCCGGAATTAGTTAAAATGGTCGATGCCGGATTTGATCTGATTTCACCAGTTCCTTCCTGTACTCTCATGTTCAAACAGGAACTACCGCTATTGTTCCCGGAAGATGCAGATGTAAAAAAAGTAGCAGACGCCTTCTTTGACCCTTTTGAATATCTTGCACTGCGCAACAAAGAAGGGCTGATGAACACAGATTTCAAAACAGATCTGGGCAAGGTTTCCTACCATGTCGCCTGTCACCAACGTGTCCAGAATATTGGCCCGAAAACACGAGAAGTTTTAAGCCTGATCCCGAATATTGAAATCGACACTATCGAACGTTGCTCTGGCCACGATGGAACGTACGGTGTCAAAGCCGAGACTTATGATCTGGCCGTCAAGATTGGCCGGCCCGTGGCGAGTAAGATTGAAAAGAATAAACCCGATTATTTTACCAGCGACTGCCCGATTGCCGGACATCATATTGGAAATATTCTTGGCCATGCTGATGCCAGTAACTCTGAGCCAACACATCCAATGGCCTTGTTATACATAGCTTACGGACTTGGTGATGTCTAATGGAAAAACTACAACGATCAGATTTATATTCACTTGAGCAGTACGCAGAAGTACGTAATGAGTTCCGCACAAAAGTGATGCAGCATAAGAAACGGCGTAGTATAGAACTGGGTCCGAATGTAAGACTGCTGTTTGAAGATCGACTGATCATGCAATACCAGATACAGGAAATGCTGCGTATAGAAAGGATCTTTGAGCCAGCAGGTATTCAGGAAGAACTAGATGCCTACAATCCACTGATCCCCGATGGCAGTAATCTGAAGGCCACCATGATGATTGAGTTCAGTGATATTGAAGAACGCAAGGCTGCACTGGAAAAACTGCTTGGAATTGAAAAAATGACCTGGCTCAAAATTGCTGATTTTGAGAAGATCTTTCCCATCGCGAATGAAGATATGGATCGTGAAACAGAAGAAAAAACATCATCCGTTCATTTTCTTCGTTACGAGCTGACTTCTGAGATGATTGCTGTACTCAAAAGTGGGTCTGAACTATCAGCAGGCATTGATCATCCAGAATATAGTTACACCGTAACCGTTGAGGAAGAGGTTCGCAAAGCCTTGATAAAGGATTTGGATTAGTGAACACTGGTCATCCTGACGAGCAATGAAACAGGAGAAAAATATGAAAAGCTTATCAATACTCTTTATTGCCTTTAATCTGTCTTTAGCATCATTCCTGTTGCGAGCCGAAGGCCTACCTGTTTCACCATCACCAGAAGGTGCCAGCGTTTATATTATTTCGCCTGAAGATGGCGCAACGGTCTGTGAAGAGTTCACCATCCGATTTGGCTTGAAAGGCATGGGTGTCGCACCAGCCGGGACTGAAAAAGAAAATACCGGTCATCATCATCTGCTGATCGATGCCGAAGAGCTTCCTCCGATGGGACAACCTATGGGTAAAGACGTAAAGCATTTTGGGGGTGGACAAACCGAGGCAATAATTAAACTTCCCAAAGGTCAACATACACTGCAACTCATCCT
>JALSSM010000332.1 GCA_026984275.1 Gammaproteobacteria bacterium | reverse complement strand
TTTTAACTGCAGAAATAATATCCTTTCCTTTGCTTTCTCTCAGGTCACCTTCACGAAAACTATCATAACCTGCGGCTTCCTTTGGCATCGCATAAACCATTGATAATTCATCTGGGTGTGTTTCCACTAATTTCTCCAGAGCCTGATCAGAAAATAACTCCATTTCAGGAAGGTTATGCTCAGCAACCATGAAGCCATTTTTGAAATCCAGGGTTTGATTCTTTTTCCAGTTTTTAAAAACAGGTTTTTCTGTCATTTTTTTTTCACTTTCCCTAATTTCCCTGATCGGAATGAACAATACCATGACCATAATTTTGGTGACTGTTTGATCTTTCTTTTCAGAAAAACCCCTCTGTTAATGAATAATGCGATAAGTTTTCCAACAATACCTTTTCCCTTGATTGTTTCAAATATTTCAGTTTTATTATTACACCAGGCTGTTTTGTAATTATTATCTTCACTCAATCCAAAATCGATCATTTTAACCTGCTTATTACAGGCATCCTGAATCACAAGTCTTAATAAATAATCACCTGGTGACCATTTATGGTATTCACTACTTGTCATTGAGTTGATTAATGGATAAATAATTTTATTTTTTTCAGCCAGAAGTATCGTTGCCAGAACCACATCATCCAACTCTACTACCATCATATATACGAACGGTTCTTTTTCATGAACAGCGTTTTTCAATAGTTCAAGGTAAAAGCTTTTATACGATTCGATGTTGGTTTCAAGATCAATACCTAATAATTTAAATCGATCTTCACGTTGTTTGAACAGTACATCAAGATAAAACTCCAGCTCATTTTCATTACTAATCTTTTTCGAACTTAAATGACCTTCACGTGAGAGTCTGCTTTCTTCATTTCGCATTCGTTTACGGGTTGATTTACTTCGCAACTCTTTAAGCAGATCATCCCAGTGATGGTGTTTAAAGATTAACTGGTGAGCAGAATTGGGGGATGAATGTTGTTCAATCCATCCAAATGGTGACTCTATCCCTGATATTGTAGAAAGTTGATGGGTCAACCAGATCACATGAAAGTCAGGTATCAAATCCTCTATGTCATTCCAGATCGAGAGAAAGGTTTCCTTATTTAATTCTGTTAGAAATGTCTGATTGAATATTCCTCCCTGATAGTTGAAATGATCGTCGGCCAGCCAGGTCAGCACACGCACACCTTTTAACTTGCGTATGCACAGAGGAAAGAGTGCAACAGGCGTATCACCCTCATAAACCGTAATAAAGACAGCTTTGAGCTGATTTGTAGAGAGGTGTTTATTGATTACGTGCTTAAACCAGTTTGAATTCCATTCATAATCCTGATAAACCGTCACAAAATTATTTTTCTGTAATTCCAGCCAGGTTTTTTTTATCTCCTCAAAGTGATAACTGCAAGATAATTTGAACGAGTCCTTTTGCATTACTTCCTGTATTCAAAATGTAAGGGATATATCGGGTTACAATATTCAGATCAGACTTCAAATTCTAACACTTTGTATCATTAAATAAAGCATCAGGATCTTACATACCATGCATGAGAAATAATGACTTCAGTTGATTTTTTGGTGTTGTAACCGATGTTTTATCGATAACGGCCGACCAGATAGACACCAATAATGACAAGCAGGGTACCTGCAATCTGGACATTACTTATCACCTCACCAAGAAAATAACAGGCAAGAACCAATGTGCTGATCGGACCAATAGAACTCATAATAGAAGCCGAGCTGGCACCAACTCGATGGATACCCGCATTCATAAGAAATGACGGTAAAACCGTTGAGATAATGGCCAACATTAGTGCCAGGCTATAAACCTGTTTTGGAAAGGTCGGAAAGACCAGATCGTGTGTGATGACATAATGCAAAATAGTTAAAATACAGGAAACTGTCATTGCATAGGCAGTGAATCGTATTGAACCGATACGTTTTATCATGACTCCACTACCCATCAGGAAAAGGGCAAATGAAAGTGCACTTCCAACAATCAGTAATCCACCCATG
>JALSSM010000331.1 GCA_026984275.1 Gammaproteobacteria bacterium | reverse complement strand
GATCATGCTAATCACTGTACTAGTTGCTGTACCCATGATGCTGGCCATATTACCAACCCCAAAAAATACTGAAATCAGGCACGGTATTATCAGAAAAATTTTCCCAAAACTTGCCAACGTTGTCGGAACAGCTACTCGTTCCAGAACTGTGCTGGTTGTTTCCCTGCTAATTGCGCTTCTGGCGACTTACTTCAGCTCATGGGTTGAGGTCGGCGAACCCGAGCCTGGCTCACCACTCGTATATCTGGATCATGACTTTAATGTTTCATCAAAAGCTATTAATGCCAGCTTTCCTGGCTCAGAAGAGATGTATGTCATCGCCAGAACAGACAATAAAGGTGGCCTGAAAAATCCGCTGTATGTCAAAGCACTGCAAGATTTGCAGAATCATATGATGTTAGATGACAACCTGGGTGGCACTAAAGGTTTACCCGACCTGATAACTCAGGTCAATCAAATGACGCGTAATAATGACCCTCGCTGGGCGATTATACCGCCGATAAAGTCTGATATTGGTGGGCTAATGTTTATGTATATGATGTCGGCACCCACACCCGGGGCATTACAGGAGTTCATCGATACAGATGAGCAAATGGCCAATATGGTCTTTTTCTATAAAGATCATACGGGGGAAACGATCCGACGCGCCATCTACCTTGCTAAAGAATGGATGAATGAAGTTGGCAGCAAAATCCAAGGGCTGCATATTGATCTAGCAGGTGGCCCAGTCGGTGTTACGGCGGCCATCAATGAAGAAGCTTACCAAACCAACCTGATTGTTGTGCCGGCGGTGTTATTCCTTGTGTTATGTTTTACCTACTGGTTCTATCGATCAATCCATGCAGGGTTCATGATGTTGATCTCGATGACCTTTGCAACGACCCTTACTTATGCCTGCATGGGCATTTTGGGTATGGGGCTTAATGTTAACACGGTGCCGATGATCGCGGTCGGTATTGGATTGGGTGTTGATTACGCTATCTACATGATGGATCGCATTAAGGAAGAGATGACTGAAGTGGGTGATTTACAAGAAGCTATTGTACGTGCAGTTGGCACAACTGGTATGGCCATCGCCTTTACAGCGACCACCTTGATCGGCGGCATTATCATGTGGGTGTTTATTTCTGAATTAAGATTCCAGGCCGATGCAGCCCGTTTGCTGATTATTATGTTAATACTGAATGCCTGCTCGGCGATGTTTCTGGTACCGGCCTGGGTTGATATATTCAAACCCAAGTTCATTATGAATGCTAGTAAGGAGAATTGAAGGATTTTCTGATCAAATAAAAAGAACTAGGTTTGATCAGCATACGTATAAGTAGTGTGTGGAACGGATAATTTACATTGATACGATAATGTGTCACGTAAATTTTTCTTGTACCCTAGAAGTAGAAGCCTATAATTCAGGTAGATTACTAAATTATAAATTAAGGCATTAATTTACAGGGATAGTTCTTAATTATTTTAATAATACTAATTAAACATATGGGGAAGGTCATGAATAGATTAAAAAAGTATTTTCAGGCTGCTATTGCAGCACTTTTGTTTTCAGCCTGTACTGCACAAGCCTATGAGTCAGAAGATGGTTCATTCACTGCCCATGGGTACATTGAGAATGCAACTTACCAACGCTTTCATGGTGTTGGTTTGTCTAAGATAAGGAACACCGGACAAGTGGAAGTATCCAAAGACTTTGGCGCTGTCGGTCTTTTCAGCAGCTTCTCTTTTAATGGAACACTCCGCGGCACTTACGACGCAGTCTATGACGTCAATGATGATGAATTTGGTGATAACGCAGGAGCCCCTATCTCTTTCACCTCGGGTGGTGTTCCAGCAGGAGTACTTGGTCCGGGTGCACCGGCTGTACCTGCTGGAATCACAACACCATGGGGCTCTTCAATAGTGACTGCAGGGAACCCTGGACTACCAGGCGGTGGTGGTTTTGGCTTTAATGTTGCGAATAACCCAAATGAAGGGTTAGCATTGCTCGGTTCCAGGTTACATGGTGATGATGGCGGTGTTCTACTCGGGGTTCCTGTCAGACCTTGTGATGTTGATCCCAGGGGTTGTATCGATGGATATCTGGATTTTGATTCAGATGAACTGAAATCACCTGAGTTTAATGACCGTGCTGATTTTATCCGTGAAGCCTATTTCTCAGGCACTATCCCATTGAAAAGTAGTGAGCTGGATATCTCATTTGGACGCCAACAAGTTGTCTGGGGGCGAACCGATTTATTCCGCGTTCTGGATGTGATCAATCCGGTTGATTTCTCCCGTAACAATATCTACGACGAACTGGAAGATATCCGTATTCCGATGGGTATTCTTACTATCGAAAATCGTTGGGGTGCAATCGGTGCATTTGATGACCTGAACCTGCAATTCCTATGGAAGTGGGAAAAATTCAGACCCAATAAACTTGGCCAGGGAGGGACGCCAAACTCGATACTTGATGCAGGTTCATTCTTTAGAGCCATGAATAATTGTTGGGAAAATGGATGTACAGTCTCGAATTTCGCAGGTGGTGGCGCACAGACTGATTTTCCTGCACATTCTATAGGCATCAGACAAGCTGTACTACCGGACTGGAAACTGAAAGAAACTGATGTTGGTCTTAAACTTGAAGGTATCTACAAAAGTGTTGGTTTCTCACTCAACGCTTTATATTACACTTCACAGCTCCCAAGCTTGAGAGGCGGTGTGCCTGCGGTTAATCCATTCCTTGGTGTGGGTGTACCTTTTCCTGACGGGCAAACAGGTGGTGAAGAAATTCCACGTGATTATTTGATAGCTTTTGACATTGAGTTCCCTCGTATACTCCTTTTGGGCGGTTCTGCAGATTTCTACGTAGATAGTCTGAAAACTGCTTTCAGAACAGAAGTGGTCTATACTAATGGTGAAGAGTTTGCGGATACTACAAACCCCCGACTTTTCTCTAGATCTCCTGTCGTACGATATGTCTTCGGTGCTGACAGGCCGACTTTTATTCCATTCCTGAATAAAAATCGTGCATTCCTATTCTCTGCACAATTATTCGGTCAACATATCCTTAATCATCATCTTGAAGATGCACCACTCGGAAAGATTGGTATGCCGGACTGGAAGGACAACTGGATAGGAACATTATTGGTTAAAGGTTTTTACAAAAATGACCAGCTCAGCCCTCAGGTCATTATGGCCTACGATGTGCGCGCACAGGCAGCTGCAATCGCTCCTTCCATTGACTGGTTGATTAATGATAATTGGAGATTGCAATTCGGCGCTAACATTAAACTGGGCACAGGTGCCCGTTCATTTGATGATATCGTTCTGCTAATGTTTTCCCACCATTCACAGGAGCAGGAGCTGTTGGCCCAAGTGCTGGACTGGGTGGATATGAGCCATTAGGCCGCTTTCGATCAGGCCCACTTGGTATGGCACAAAATGAAGACGAATTACAGTTGACTGTCCGTTACAGATTCTAAGCTGAAAAGTCTTTGAGTAAAATAAATAACATAGAGGAAAGAACATGAAAATTAATACACTATTACTCATCTCACTGATGATACTGGTCTTCACCAACGGTGCTAAAGCAGATTATACTGAAGCAGATGTGGATAATTCTTTTTATCCCTATAAAAACTCAACACCTGAATTTACCGGGTATGAACCCGGCTTAACAATCAACCAGAAAAATGTCGATCAGTTTAAAGATATCCTCGACCCAGCGATGTACAAATTGATTAAGGATGGCGCTACGAAAATGGATACAATGGCGACCGATAGTTTCGATCTACATCCTAATTATGTTAAGGCAACAAAAAATGCCATTAATAATCCTCCAACGCTAAAGGAAGATGGAACGATCGCAAACTATATTGCTGGCCGACCTTTTCCATCTGAACCAGATGCTTCTGACTCCAGTGCAGGCACAAAATTGATCTGGAACTACCAGTACGGCTATAACTGGGGTGATAATGCAGCGATATATCCTTTTTATTGGGGTTATAGAAATTATAAAACAGGTAAGCTTGAACGAACACTCAAATTTAACTTCCACTTTCTGAACTGGGCACATCGCGTCAATCAGGATCCTGTTCCAGAAATTACACCTAATCCTTCGAAATTGTTCCGTTCAATTTATGTTCAGGTTCTTGAACCGTTCGATCTTGCCAATACACAACTTTTGATCCATCGCTATCAAAATGATCTCAAACGTGATGATGCATGGCTATATCTGGGCTTCCAGAGACGGGTAAGACGACTCGCAACCGGTCAAGTTACTGATTCATTTCTTGGTTCCGAATTAATGATCGAAGATTTTGAAGGCTATAATGGCCGTGTCTCAGATTATAACTGGAAATACCTCGAAACAAAAAACATCATGCTTCCGTTCTATAGACATAATGAGTTGCCCAATCTGGCAACCAACATTAAAGATAAAGATGGTTACCAGTTTGTTGATTTTGGCGGGCAAGGTGGTTGTTTTCCAAAAATTAAATGGCAACTACGTAAATCATACATAATTGAAGGTACTGCTAAGGACTCCGGACATCCACTGAGTAAACGCCTGATGTACCTTGATGCTCAAACCTTTACGATTCCCCGGCAGGTCATGTACGACCGGAAAGGTGATATCTGGAAAACTTTTATTATCGGTCAGGCAAACCCGCTGTATCATCTACCAAAAAATAAGAATAGTGGTGTCTCCATAGACGATTCTTTCATGGCGCTTGACGTACAGGCTGGTCATTGTACAACAGGGCAGTTTAAAGGACAGGTTGATCCTAAACTTAATCCGACGTCTAAGTTTACAGTGCAGAACCTGCGTAAAAGTGGTAAGTAACCTGTAAATACTCTGATAGTAGATATTGAAAAAAAGGACACCTGAGGTGTCCTTTTTTTACAAATGGCATGATCCTTGGCGCATTCTCCTGGATATACCTAGATTTGACGATAACGCACAGTAATTAATCGTTAGTATCATTCAGAACTTTATATCGTCTAGCAAAGTCCGTTTTTTTATAAATATTTTTTTGAGCTAACCTATTCCAGATATTTTGTAATGGTCAAGTAAATTTGGGCACTGTAAAGATAAAGGAACACCCTCAGCAAGCAGGCAACTTTTTTTACAGTAGCCTATTTGAATACTTGTTATACTATTTTCCCGATTTTGAAAAAACTGCGTATTACCTCATTAAATTCTTCAAATGATTCGTATTGCGGCCAATGGGCAGCATCTTTTTTCATCACATACAATATCGATCCTGGAATTTTCGATGCACTATTTTCAGCACATTGAATATCATGACACGGGTTATCTTCCGTCCATAAGAAGAGTGTTTCTTTATTAATTTTTTCCATTGGGATGAGATAATCATCATGCATACCGATCATTCCAAGGACCTTGGGCGCCACTTCTTTGGAACCCGGTTGTCGGTAACAGGTCAATCGCGTATTCACGAGCTCATCGGTGATCATCATGTCATGGTTATTGGGATGGAATAGCCATTTCATTCGATTCTTCACGCTTTCATAGGTTGGCGGTCCCATAGTAGTGGCTTTTGAAGTCAGGTCGATTAAATCCTGAAGTTCTGCTCTACCTTTGTCAGTAATGATCGGCAAACCAGCAGCGGTATTTAAGTTTAGCTTCAATACGCGCTCTGGATATTCAACAGTGAACAAACCCGAAACCCAACCACCCATTGATTCACCTGACAAATGGGCTTTTGCAACACCAATTTCATCCATCAGTTCACGTAAATGATCAACTAAAGTCATAGGTGTGTATTCGATCAGCGGTTTATCGGACATGCCTTGACCAACATAGTCATACGCCACAACATGAAATTCATCAGACAGGGCAACAACGTTTTTTGCGTAAGCTTCCAGATGTCCACCGACACCATGTAGAAAGAATATTGTTTCTTTATTGCCCTTCCCTGCTTCAGCAATACGAGTCTTTCCATAAGATGCAGTTTCTACATAGCGTATTTCTGCTCCCATAAAATCCAACCATAGTGACGACATAGTCTAACTCCAGATTTCTCTATAAAAATATTGAAAGGTTTAGTGTTCCCAATGTTGCTTGATCAAGATAAATCACACGTTGCACAAAACGCCATTCGCCATCTTTTTGATAAACAATATCCTGACGCTCAGCTGATAAAATATCATGATCAGCAGCATCTGATCGGTTTCGATAAAGCATCAGGTTCGTTTTTAATTCATACTGGTCATTATTTAGTGAATTGATGCGTAAATTAGTGACAAAATGTCGTGTTCTTGAGGGTGGATCTTCTGCCCAGGCAGTAGACGTTTTCAAGCGATTAATACGCATACCGAGCATTTCTTTAGTTTCATCGAAATGCCCAAAGTCTTCCTGAAATTCTTGATCCTGTTGTCGTTTTGTGTGTGTAACGCGCACCGGCATACGATATGTTGCCTGCTCATCCCACAATTCAAGCCATTGATCATACTGGTGGTTATCTAGTAGTTCCGCTTCTTTATAAATGAAAGCTTCAAGTTCCCTAAAAGTTGATTCATTTATAGACATTATTCAACCTCCAGTGTCGCCAACCATTTTTTCCAAAAAGCACGCTGTGCAAATTCTGTGAAATCCAGTGGGTAAGCATCACCAGGTCCTGGCCAGTCTGACATAGGTTTGAGAATTTTCTGACCCATGGTGTAATTTAAGAGCAGATCAGATGATAACGTTCCCTTTGCAACCTGGCTAATGTTGAACCAGTTTTCAGCATCGTCCTGTTCAAGCGTACCGGAAGCACCAAAACTGATCAGATAGGCTTTATAACTGGCCTGCTTAAATTCATCGGACGCATCTTTTTCAACCATGCACCATGACCATATTTCTGTCTTTCCTGCAGCCAGCGGTCGCCAGATCCTGAAGGTCATATAGGGAGCTGGTGGTGCCTTAGCCGTGAAAGCACCGGGGGCATTGAGAAAGCTTAAATTAGGAAAAAGGTTTGCGTGTGTTGGTAAAGAAACCCCTTGATCAAGCATTGCATTTTGTTCCGGGTTAAACCGTTTTCTCATCGCCTCCATCATTGGCGGAGGATAGGCCAGCGAGTTAAATAATGGATCTTGTCTTGCCATTCCTGTACCAAAATGATCCATCGAAATCTGAACACCATCGAGAAGAAATTCCCCCGTTGGTACTGGCAATGTACCTGCAGATATCGTGCTCGCATGAGTAATAAATGTATGATAACCATCGCCAACGAAATTATCTGCCGCGAGCTTCCAGTCTGCATTAACTACCCAGCGTTGCGGTACACCTAATACTTCCAGCCCTGCTTCAGATTTATTGGTATAAAAATCCAGATACCACTTTGCATCACCGAGATACTCTTCCAAAGGTTCTGCATCAGGATCCAGATTAGCGAAAATCATGCCCGACCAAATGCCAACATTCGGCGCATGCATCAGTCCCCAGTCTTTATGATCTATCGCATCCTCACCATAACCTTTTTCCTCATAAGAGACATCAAGCAAACTACCGTCAAGATCATATACCCAACCATGATAGGGACATGAAAAATTCTTGATGCTTCCTTTCTCTACACTACAGATTTTTCTACCTCGATGACGACAGGCATTGAGCAAGACTTGAACTTCGTTCTCTTTATCACGTGAAACGATAAATGAATCATCGACAATATACCGTTGTATATAGTCACCAGGGTTTGGAATTTCAGTAACGTGACCCAGATAATTCCAGCTCTTTGCAAACAGTCGTTTTTTTTCCAGTTCAAAGATTTCAGGACTGTTAAAAACGCCCAAGGGTAATTCACCTTTATTGATAGCTTCCGAAATGGATGCTAAGAGAGTTTCAGTGTTGATCAAACGTGCCTCCTGTTTCATAGTGTAAAGATATCAGAATCTACTATACATGAAAACGACTCTTTTCTTTAGTAAGTTTACTAACTTTTATGAGTACTCAAACAAGGTTTATTCTGTCAAGAAAGAGTTATGATAGGCATCACATAGATCACTCTTAATCTGTTATTAAATTTTTTTAAGCTTTATTAAATAACACATTCTTTGTATTAAGCGTTACCAAATCAATTAGTTGGTTGATTAACTAAATACTTGCTGATCTAAAGTTATAAATCTGTTATTTTTATTACCTCTTATCCCTTCCAGGAAAATAAGCTGCTATGGGCAAACAGAAAATTTCTGATGTTAATAATATTGATGATCTTTGTGACTTCAAAATCGGCCGCCAAAAAAGGGTTATCTACACGGATCCTGGTATCTATGAACAGGAATTAGAAAAAATATTTGCCCGTTGCTGGTTGTTTTTAGCCCATGAAAGCCAGTTGAAAGAACCGGGTGATTTTATCCGCACGTTTATGGGAGAGGATGAGGTGCTTGTCGTCCGACAAAAGGATAACCGGATCAAAGCATTTTTGAACACTTGTACCCACCGGGGTAATCGTTTATGTAAAGCTGATCACGGTAACAAAAAATCGTTTGTCTGTAATTATCACGGCTGGAGTTTTGGTGCTGACGGCGATTTAAATGGCGTTCCATTAGAAGACGAGGCCTACTATAGTGAATTAGACAAATCTAAATTTGGTCTGATCGAGGTGGCTCAGCTTAAAAATTATAAAGGATTGATTTTTGCTACCTTTGATAAAGAGGCTCCGAGCCTTGAAGATTACCTGGGTGAGATGAAATGGTATTTGGACATCTGGCTCGACGCAATGCCTGAAGGGACTGAACTGATCGGTACCGCAATGAAAGTCGAACTGCCAGTAAACTGGAAACTACCTGTCGAAAATGTTTCAGGGGATGGCTATCACCTGGGGTGGGCGCACGCCGGTGCAATGACCGTTTCATCCAGTATGATTTTAGCTGGAATGGAGGTTGGTAATTCTGGTGTCGACAATTCAGCAGCCGTATCTGTAGCAGGTTTGAATGGTCATGCAGTTTTGGCTGCATTAGATGGGCAATCAGGTTATGCATTTTATCCCAATCCAAAAATGGCCGTCGATTATTTAGAAGCCAACCGCACAACTGTTATCGATCGGTTGGGGAAATATCGCGGTAAAAAAATGTGGGGCTCGCAAATCAATCTAACCGTATTCCCCAATCTACAAATGTTACCGGGGCTTAACTGGTTTCGCATTTATCATCCGAAAGGCCCGGGCAAATTCGAAATGTGGACCTGGGCAATGGTCGACAAAGAGATGCCAGACGACTTAAAACAAATGATCTTGAATAACGTCAGCCGTACTTTTGGACCAGCGGGATTATTCGATAATGATGATGGCGATAATCTGCAGGCTATTACCGAACAAAGTCGTGGCTGGAAAACACGTCAAATGGATGTGTACACCAACATGGCATTGGGTAAAGAGCATCATCGCGATGAAATCCCGGGCGTAGTCAGTGATGGTCTGGTATGTGAACAGAATCAACGTTATATCTATCG
>JALSSM010000330.1 GCA_026984275.1 Gammaproteobacteria bacterium | reverse complement strand
CGACCTGAGGTGCGGCAACAATGGGTGGTGTGATCAGGGATTGGTAATAATTATGTAAGCTCACCAGCTGCGACAATAAAATCGACTCTGTCGGAGCCAATCGGTTTTTGTTAATTAGATTCACTTCCAGAATATATTCACAGGTGCTTTCTTCAAGCAATAAACTCGCTTCCAGTCCTTCATGGTTTACTGACAGTTTGTGAATAAGTTTGTACATATCTATTACATCCTTCAACAAATAATAGATCAATTCGGTGAAAAATGCTTTTATACGCGGTATGGAAAATGCCACACAAGTTGAATCACCCTGCATCCGCAACTGTTGCCTTGATGATAATGATATCTGTTTGGGCTGCTTCCGATCATTATCAGAAATTACTGAATGGGGATTGGTCGGCGATCCGATGAGGAAAGAAATTCTACAGAAGGCAGAATACCGAAAGGAAGCACATAAAGCTAAATTTTCACGGACCTGATCATTTTCCAGGAGGCTGTCGGATTTAGGAGATCGGTAGCGAGGCGAGTAGAAAATGAGTCCAGTTTTTCTATCTTTTGAGGCGAATAGTGGTTCTATTTAACGAAAAAGATTGGAAAAATGGGCTCGTTTACCATCGCCGTAGTAGATTCTTCCTAAATCCGACAGCCTCCTAGTTCTCGGAAAAACTCTCCAGCTCCATCAGAAAATCCCCCTTAACCAGAACGGTACTGCTGGTTCGTTCTTCACGCTGGCTCTTTACCAGCCCAATGTCTGGACAATACCAGTCGGATGACTCGACAGTAACATCAACTATACCAATGGTTTTTTCTGCTTCGACTCTTGTCGTCCCGAGTCCAGTGACTTTGATACATTTTTCAAATCTGCCTGCTGGTACTTTGACAGCTTCATCGGCACTTTCTATTGTATATTTCACTGGTACCGATGTATGTAAAGCATAATGGCGTCGAAAGGGTGCGATCACAACTTCAAGCACACCGGTGACCGTTTCCTGCTGCCAGCTGGTTCCTTTTTCCAGTGGATATTTGAGTATGTAAAAGTCTTCTTTTTCGAGCGTCGTATTGATATCCATTTTTCTTCTTATACCAACCCGACGAATACCTTCCTTCTCTGGTTTGTAAAGATACTGAATCTCATCATTGATTTTTCGGATGAAAACATTCTCTCCATCAACCTGCTGCTGACCTTCATTGACGACGAGTTGTTTGTATTTTTTTTCGACATCCATGTCATGGGTGACGATCCGGTATTGCCAGGTTTTCCCTTGATTGAGGGGAAAGTATTCAATATCGGAATCGTTACAGGAAGACAATGCAAACAGACTCACTGACAAGAGCAGCACTTTTATTATTTTTTTCATGATCAAAACTTTATCATGAAAATGTCAGGATTTGATCCTAATCTGATAAATTTATCTGGCCTTCTGCCACCAGTACAGCGGGTCCACCGACGCGAATCACCAACTCATCCTCTTTGTTATCCATCTCGATATTTAGTTCACTTCGCCTCGTGCTTTCCATTCCCCGATCAATAGAAAAAACATGTGTGCCTTTTGAAATATGTTGATGCTGACACAAATAGGCTGTGAAGGCAGGCATCGCTGTCCCAATCGGCGGATCTTCTGCCTGACCAATATCTGGCCCAACGATACGTGCATGGAAGTCAGACATACCCGCACCTGAAGTCGGTGTGATCAGTAATATTTCTCTTGCCAGTGTTGCAGGGGCACTAGAACCGCTCCAGGCATCAAAATTAAAACGGGCCTTTCGAACTGTCTGATAGTTATTAACCGGAATGATCAGATAATTTTTTCCGCAGGACACCAGCATGGGGTCGAATTTTTTATTCTCAAGCTCCGTCGTCTCAAGACTCAGAATGGCGGCCAACTCTCTATCCGTAGGTACAAAACGATCAACCGTCGCAGTCACCGGCATAGTGAACTGAACCAGCCGAGGTTGTCCATCATCAGTCGTAACATGCACATCGATCGGCCCTGTATTTTGTTCGAAAATGATCGGTGTATGCTCTCCCGACAGTTTAAGATCACCATTGATGGTAAGTACCCAGGCTGCCGCGATCATGGGATGACCACCGAACTCCAGTTCCTGCTGAGGAGAAAAAGTTCTCAGTCGATAATGGTTATTCTCTTCCTCATCAAAAACAAAAACCGTTTCGGAGAGATTCATCTCTTTGGCGATGCGCTGCATGGTGTCCTTGTTAAGACCTTCAGCTTTCGGGAACACGGCGATCTGCGCCCCTTGAAAAATCCTGTCTGTAAAAACATCCACGATATTGTATTTATAGTTCATCATTGATTAGATCCTGCCAGTCATTAAATCGGTGTAACGGTTCACATAGTTGTTCGATAGCGGCACCTTTCCAGTGGCCAAGCAGTAAACCGTGTAAGCGTAAATCCTGCTCTTTTTTCATTTTTTTTATGCGGGAAAACTGATCGCGCTGCAACGGAAAACGGCCATCACTGATTAATAATATATCTGCCCGTTCCCAGTTTTCAGAATACTGTTTTTCAAGTGCTTTCAAAAGTGGTTTTGTCACATCCGTACCACCATGGAAAGACAGTTGTAAAAAATTCAGTAATTTTCCCAGTCCGCCTTTCGTCAGATCCAGCTCATGTTCGAGAATTTCTTCCGGACCACCAAAGGTAAACACATGACATGGGCGTTGCTCAATCCAGGCGATACGTAGTGCTTCCAGCACCAGTGCTTTAGCGATCTGCTCCGGCTCACCCTGCATAGAACCTGAGGTGTCCAGACAGACAATGATCGGTCCCAGCCCCTGATCAGATTTTTCATGAACCAGTGGACCATCCTGCTCCTGTTCCTTTTCTGTTTCGACAATTTCCGGCATCAGACCACTATAACTATAAGTCATCAGCATGCGTTCCGCTCTTTTTGCATGCCACAAAATATTCAGTTTCAAATGACCAAGCAAGGCCAGCTCACTCGGCAGCATGCGACTCAGCTCATCTGATCGTTCAATGCCACCCGTTTCCATGACGGCATGCAAAGTCATGGTTTCATCTTGTTCATCAACCATACGTTTGATCGGGTTGAAGATCTTTTCACTAACAGATTCAGTTCCATCGTCACCATTGATCGCTTTCAACCGACCCAGTGTTTTTATCAGTGCCTGTAATTCCGGAAGCTGTTTTACGAGCTTTCGATAGCGAATAATATCCCGCCACCCTTGTGACTCAAGTACGCCCTGCGTCAGATCCCAGCCACGACCCAGTAAACCACTCAGTTCGGAAAAAACCTCTGACAGTTCATGCCAGTTTTCGGCCAGTTCTGACCAGCGTTGATCCAGGTATTCAGAAACAAATTGTTCTGCATCTGCATCAATCTCAGTCTGTGCAAACTGGACGGTCTGGATATTATCTCCCGATTTATCTTCCGTAGTGACTACAGGCACCTGATCAAGAGTCGTTTCAGGCAACCCGGCTTCTGCTATGCCACGCGTTTCTGTTTGCTGCCGTTGTTGTGCGCCTTGTGCGACATCATTTCCCTGCCCCGGCTCATTGAAATCTTGTTGATTATTTCTTTCATCCGCTGTCGGTTCAGGCTGATCACTGCCAGTATTATTCACATGATCAGAAAGGTTTTCAGGATCATCAAATGGTGATTCTCGATCCCGGATGTTCTGTCGTTGCGCGAGTTTATCTACAAAACCACCGGGCTTGTGTTTGTAATATTCTTCGGCCGTACTGATGCCTTCGCAGATGTCGATAAGAATATTGTCCGTTAGTTCATTTTGATCTTTACAATAACGAACGATCTCAAGCACTTCTAACCGCTGTAGTATTGAACGGCGCAGGGTCGGCTCTGGCCAGACAAGATCTTTTTCTTCGGGGAGTTCACCTTCGAGCAATGCGGTTCGCCATTGCAGGATGCCCTCGACTCTGGTTAGCAGTTCACCATGAGGGTGAGTGATAACGGTATCGTATAGCGTGTCAGGTAATTCATCGAGAATAGAGAATTTCTGATCTAAGGCGGCAAGCGACATAACTATTCCTGCACAGGAAGTTTTTCGTATTGACTGATCACATTGGCCATTCTTTCAGAAAGAGACTCGGCTAACGTCAGTGATTTTTTCAGACTCGCTTCGGCAGTGGTCGAGAAATCTGAATCGATCCATAGGTGCTCACCAATATCCTTACCCAGTGAATCGATTTGCAATTGCAGCTTATCTCTCAGCAGATCAATATCAGCCTTGATGTTGTCCGTCTCTTTTATTCTCGCCGCAATAAAACTTTCTGGGTGCCGGGTCGGCTCCATACAAGGCTCGTTTTCATGGATGGAGATAAGACGATTAGCCGCATCCGAAATATATTTTCCAATATGTTGCCATTGGCCATCAATATGACTTTGTTGATAACGATCATCGAAAAACTGTTCTTTTAATTCTGTTTCTGTATAACCGCTACCGTTATTGGTTCGATCATCCTGATCAGGTGGGGACAGGTAGAGCGGTTGATCTTCTCGATGTGACCACTCCGTTTTTTTCCACTCAGTTGTCTGATCACCGTGATCATTTATATAGACCAGTTCACCTTTTTCATTGCGCATCTGGGTTTGGCTCTCGACATCGGAGCGACAAGCCTGCTCCCAGGTCTGCACCAGTTTTTCCAGACGTTGAGGATTAAAACCGCTACCAATACCGACATGAGCCTCGTACCACTGTGCGATCAGTTTCTGTTTCTCCGGCGTATCCCACAAACAATGCTGTAACAACCAGCAGTCCCAGATCGTCACGCTTTCCTGATCATTAGTGTAAGCAGACACCTTAAGTAACTTAACCACTTTGCGCCAACGACGATCAGAAACACTGAGCCTGTTTTCCTGCAAAAACTTTCTGATCGAGGTCAGTAGTTCCAGAACTTCTGTGGAGAGTAAAACCTGTTCTGCGCCATGCTGGATTTGTTTAATCGTTTCACGATCCAGTCGATCTTTTTCTTCCGGTTTGCATTGTTTTTTCTCTTTTAGTTGTAACAGTTCTTCGAATGCCTGATCAGTGACTGGTTTAACATGATAGCGACAAAGAAAGCGGTCATAGAGTGCTTGTAGTTCATCCTCTTCCGGTAGCTCATTACTCGCCCCGATCACCGAGATCAGGGGAACTTTGACACGCTGATCACCATTATCAAATTCACGCTCGTTCAATAGTGTCAAAAGGGAGTTGAGAATGGCGCTGTTGGCTTTGAAGATCTCATCGATAAAGGCAATGGTCGCCGATGGCAAATAGCGATCCGTCAGACGCTGATAGCGATCCTTTTCCAATGCCTTGATCGAGAGTGGTCCGAATAATTCTTCAGGTACTGAAAATCTGGTCAACAGACGTTCGAAGTAATTACCTTCTTCGAAAGCAAGGTGCAGTTTTCTCGCCAGCGCACTTTTTGCGGTACCCGGTGTACCGATCAATAACAGGTGTTCGCCGGCAATTGCTGTCAACAAAGCCAGACGAACTGGTGTCTCTCTCTCAATCAGACCGTCTTCAAGACAGTTCAGTAATCGCCTGACTCTTTCTCTCAAGGAACCGGTTTCCAGACAACAATGCTTTTAATATGCTGAACCACCTGCTTAGGTGAAGTCGTCTTGATGGTTTCAAGCAATTCATCCATTTTGAATTTTCCATGTCCCTCACGTACCACACCCATCTGCTCCATATCGGCCAGTCCTGTTTCTCTGGCATGCTCCTGAAAGGCCTTATTTTTCCAGAAAAATGCACCGGGCATAGTGGTTGGAATAACCAGCACAAAGAACAGTGATCGGCTGATAGCAACAGCCGCAATCATGACAATTGCCAGTAAAACCCACAGGGCAATTCCTGTACTTCCAGATGGTGTGCTGATCGCCAGATATGAGGCAACGATCAAGCTGATCCCCAGCAGGACATTGCGCGTGATCCATGATTTTCCATATCTTGTCGTCTGCTCGTACCATGAAGCAGCCCCTTCATTCCCAAGTTTATGCATATCACGACCATGAAAAATATGGCCAATAATTTCCACCAATAAGCCCACTACAAAAATTATTGATAATGTTTTTAATAATCCATCAACCGGCTCACCGTTCGCAGCCACAACCGGTGCAACCACCAGCCCGGTCAGCAAGGAACCAAGACTGATCGTATTACCGAAAAATGCTGTGGCAGTTTGCCAGTGATCCCAGTAAGGTCGAGCCTTGATCCGGTAGATCCGGTACATGAAATACAAGCCTGCCAGACCACCGATCACGCCAGTTGCAGCAAATACATTTTTCAAGGCATTGATCAGCGGATAATCAAATAATGAACAAACGGCATAGGCGACAAAACTTCCAAAGAAGATGGTCACGCCAAGAATTTCACGACTCAAGGGTGAATATCGCAGGTTGTTAAAACCCCGGTAGAAACGATGCGGCTTACCGAGATGCATATTCAGCTTGAACATGCCGAAAGCCTGAACCACGAACATGACTCCCAACAACGGGATCAATGCCGAAGAATTCTTTATCGTGTTCACAGATTCCATTCCCAGCAAACCGCCAATTACCAGCAGATAAAATGCACCCATCACCGCTTGCGTTCCAAGTGTAAAGATCACATGGGCACTCTCATGTGAACGGAGTAATTTATTCCAGTTCCAGTGACGATCCTTACCGTGTTTTTCATCCACCACCGGTTTGAATTTTCCATCGCCTGCCTGTTTGTGATATTTAAGCGGCATGGAATCCGTGCGCGTCATTTCCCGTTCTGTCGATCGTGTTTGCTGAAAACGGATATTCGGGCGCGTGATGCTTGTATCAGGAAAACCGGGGATCTCGGTTTTACTTTCGATGCGATTTTCCGGTGTATTTTCGATGACACCAAAGTCCAGTGCATTCCCCAGACAGGCAGATACACAGGCAGGCTTCAACCCCACCTCAAGCCGATCGACACACATATTACATTTGGTCACTTGTCCCTTAACCGGATCCAGTTGTGGTGCGTTATAAGGACACACCCAGGTGCAATATCCACAGCCGAAGCAGATATCCGGATCCTGCAACACGGCGCCGTATTCTGTATATTTCGTATAAGCCCGGGTTGGACAACCTTTCAAACAGACCGGATCTTCGCAGTGATTACAGGCCATGGACATGTTAATACGTTGATAGGCCGGATACGTTCCACCTTCAACAAAGCCCACTGATCGGAAAGCAATATGTGCCGGATTATCGTTCTTTTCACTACAGGCGGCTTCGCAGGCATGGCAACCGATGCAGTTGTCTGCATTAAAATAAAAACCATGCTGTTTATAACGGTTGGGGTTATCTCCGATACCGTCATCCTGATTGATATTCAGACTTTTACAACGTAACTCACTGTCTTCTGAAGTGAGTTCAATCTTCGTACCATAACGTGATTCTGACTTGGTTTCCTTGTCCCAGAGAAAAGCATATTCTGGTTCGTCACTTCTTACCTTAAACATTTGAGTACCTCGGAAAAGCAGGATTTTTGATTGAGTTCAAGGCGGATAGATTTTGAGAACCGGAGTGTATGAAATATACATGAGGATCGCAGAAATTCATCCAACGTAGAAATCGAGTAAAAAGACTATTTTGCGAGGTGCTCATTAAAATGCTCTCCTTTCCATACTCATCTGTGCTGCCTCTTCCTGGTTTTCAATTGGTTCTACTCTGACGGCTGACTGTTTAAAAGCAGGCTGACGTGAATGGGGATCAAGCAACCCCAGTGTCAGTCGGTTCACGCAATCATGAAAATGGAATGGAATAAAAACCATGTTTTTCGGTACACGCTGAGTCAGCATCACCATCACGATCGCATCACCCCGTTTTGAAACACAACGGACATATTCCTGATGTTGAATACCTAATTCGATCGCTGCATCCGGATTCATTTCCATGAACGGGATCGGGCTGTATTTATTATTGTTACCGATCTTGCCGGTCTTGGTACGGGTATGAAAATGCTCTACCAGACGACCGGTATTGAGCCAGAAAGGGTATTCATTTTCAGGTACTTCATTGTTGTCAATAAACGGCAACGGGATCAGTTTCGCCATGCCATCGGCATAACTGAAAGTGCCTGGCTCGGTGTAAAGACGTTTACCACCAGCGGGGGGCGCTTCACCTTTTTTAGCCTGTTCTTCTGTGTATGGCCATTGAATACCGCGCTTTTCTTCGATCAGATCATGATCCATACCGGAGATATCCACCAGCCGACCTTTTGACAGCTCTCTCATTTCCTCAAAAACTTCAGCCGGTTTTTCCGGGAAATTCATTTTCTCTGATTGCTCCCAACGTTTAGCAAGTTCATTGAAAATTTCCATGTCGGATTTTGAATTGCCATAAGGATCAGTCACTTTTCGAACAATATTCACCCGCCGTTCTGTATTGGTAAACACGCCTTCTTTTTCTGCCCAGGTGGCAGCAGGCAAATAGATATGTGCGTACTGCACTGTTTCTACATCAGCGTAGGAATCCTGAACCACCAGGCATTCGAGTTTTTCCAGTGTCTTTCTGATCCGTGCGGTATTTGGCATGGAAGTCATTGGGTTGGTTGCCACCAGCCACAGCCCCTTGATCTCACCCAGCTCGATAGCAGGGAAAATATCAGTTTCTGTCAAACCACGTTTTTTTGGAAAGAATTCTGGATCCACATTCCAGAATTTGCCGATCTCTTCACGATCTTCAGGATTTTCAAGATAACGATAGCCAGGCAGACCGGAACAGGATGACCACTCGCGTGTACCCATGGCATTACATTGACCAGTGATCGACAGACTGGTACCACCGGGTTTGCCGATATTGCCCGTAATCAGGTTGAGATTATTGATGCCAACCACACCGTCTGATCCATGTGTGCTCTGGTTGATACCCATGGTCCAGATACTCATGGCCGCATCAGCTTTGGCATAAATTCGGGCAACATTTCTGATCGTGTCTTCATCAATACCGCAAACTTTTGAAGCCGTGACCGGATCATAATTCTGTACTTCTTTTTCCAGTTGTTCGAAGCCAACCGTATTGGCTTCAATGTAGTCCCGATCTTCCAGACCTTCTTCGAGGATCACATGCATCAGGGCATTTTGCAGCACCACATCGGTACCCGGTGTAATGGCAAGATGAATATCGGCTTTTTGCGCGATCATGGTCACTCGCGGATCGACGACGATCAGCGGAAACTTTCTTTTCTCCATGGCCTCCTGTAAACGCCAGTAGATGATCGGATGCTGTTCCGGCAGGTTTGATCCCCAGGCGATCAGGCAATCAGTGTGTTCAAAATCTTCGTAACTTCCGGGAGGGCCATCTGATCCAAATGATCGTTTGTAACCCGACACCGCTGAGGCCATACAAAGCGTCGTGTTACCATCATAATTATTGGTGCCGATAACGCCACGTGAAAGCTTTCCCAGCGTATAAAACTCTTCTGTCAGTAACTGTCCGGTAGAGACGATCGCAAAAGAATCACGACCGTATTTTGTCTGGATTCGTTTGATCTCGTCGGCCATGTGATCCAGTGTCGAATCCCAG
>JALSSM010000329.1 GCA_026984275.1 Gammaproteobacteria bacterium | reverse complement strand
TCAAGTCCTGACCACTGTGTCCACTCGGCCAGGTCAGGCACATAAAACCATAAAGTTAGCGCCATGATCAGTGCAGCCAATCCAACCTTAACTAATAACGACATCCAGCCAGCTTCAGGAATATATACATCCTGTTTGCGTAAACCTCTATATAACAACCCTGCATTAATAAATGCCGATAAAGACGTCGCCAGTGCAAGACCTGCATGGGCCAGAGGGAAAACCAGAATCACATTCATGATCATGTTCGACACCATGGCGATAATCCCGATTCGGACGGGGGTTTTCGTATCCTGCCTCGAATAATATCCCGGAGCGAGAATCTTGATCAGAGTAAATCCCAAAAGTCCAAACGAGTAAGCCATTAATGCCTTCCCCGATAGTTCGACATCCCGTCCTGAAAACTCACCATATTGAAACAGGGTACAAAGCATTGGTTCGGCCAATAATGCCAGACCCACAGCGGCAGGAAGACCAATAATCAGTACCCAGCGAAATGCCCAGTCGAGCATTTTCGAAAAGTGTTCTTTTGAACCTTGTGCATGTTTTTCTGACAGACTCGGGAGGATTACAACACCTAAAGCAATGCCGAAAACACCGAGCGGAAATTCCAGCAACCGATCCGCAAAATAGAGCCAGGAAACACTGCCTGTGATCAAAAATGAAGCTATCAATGTATCGATCAGTAAATTAATTTGTGAAACAGAAACGCCAAAGATCGCTGGCCCCATCAATTTCAAAATCCTTCTTACACCTTCATCAGTGCGTTTAAGACTAGGTCTGGGAAATAACTTCAGTTTTAACAAAAAAGGAAATTGAAATAATAGCTGTACAATTCCACCCAAAAACACACCCCAGGCCAGCGCCATGACAGGTTGATCAAGATGCGGTGCCAGCCAGATTGCAGCACCAATAATACAAAGATTCAGAAATACCGGGGTAAATGCAGGCCCGGCGAAATGCCTGTAAGTATTCAGCACGCCTCCAGCCAGAGCGGTGAGAGAGATAAATAAAATATAGGGAAAAGTAATTCGTAATAAAGAAACGGTCAGATCAAACTTTTCTTCATTGGCAATAAAACCCGGTGCAAAAACCGAGATCAGAACAGGAGCTGCCATTACTCCGATAATCGTGATGATGGCCAGAACCAGACCCAATGTTCCAGTCACATTATTGATCAGGTAACGGGTTTCCTCCTGGGTTTTTTGTGATCGATATTCAGAAAGAATCGGTACAAAAGCCTGAGAAAAAGCACCCTCAGCAAACAGGCGTCGCAAAAAATTCGGGATCTTGAAAGCGACAAAAAAAGCGTCCGCCCCCATGCCAGCACCAAACACCTGCGCGATCACACGATCACGAACAAGTCCAAGAACTCTCGAGATCATCGTCATAGAACCAACAATAGCTGTTGATTGAAGGAGTTTTCGACTCATTTATGTATTATCAATTATTATTGTGGCAAAAAAGTGGCGAAACATAGATGGCTGTGTTTTTCCCCTGGATGAGATAGCTTGAGATTCATAATTTTTTAGAAAGTAAGACGATAAGTTATTGCCTAGTCTATGTGTAGGGGTGGTTCTATTGCAATAACTTGGCAACGCAACTATTGAAGATTCTGGGCTCAAGATGCTCATTCAGGGGAAAAACACAGGCATCCGAACATAAGGCGTTGACAAATGTGACCAAAATACGCATAGTTACGCGTTTTTAGCGCCCGGCAAGGGTTCTTTATGTATTAGTTTAGGAGATATTTTACATTGGCAAACTCAGCACAAGCCAGAAAACGCGCCAGACAGGCCGACAGAAGTTACGCTCGCAACTCTGCACAACGCTCAAGATTCCGTACCGCTCTCAAGAAAGTTGTTTATGCCATCGATGCAAACGACAAAGCGACGGCTGAAGCCGCTTATAAAGAAGCCGTTCCAGTCATCGATCGCATGGCGAATAAAGGGCTTATCCACAAAAACAAGGCCGCTCGTCATAAGAGCCGCCTTAGCGCTAAAATCAAAAGCCTGTAAGAATTTCATACCTGTTTCCGGATCACTT
>JALSSM010000328.1 GCA_026984275.1 Gammaproteobacteria bacterium | reverse complement strand
TTCCATGTGAAATGATAATCTGTGATGCTTCGCAGGAACTGCATTTATCGGAGATTAATTCTCGATCAACATCATCCATTTCCAGACTGTCTTTGAGCATCACTGTTTCTGTCGTAAGTTCGACATGACACCGTGCCTGTTTGAGCATTTCAGGGATATGAGTTTCAGAAAACGTCAAGCTCCCATCAAGTTCATTATAAACCTTATCGATAGTGCCACCCGTTATGAAGAATTTGATTTTGTCCATCTTTAATATCCAGGGAAAGAAGGGTGGGAATTTCTCATAAATTGGATTGAATGAAAAGTAGCGGATAAAAAAATGGCGCCTTATAAAAGGCGCCCAAATTAAACCCAAAGGGAGGAGCGTAACAGTCAGGGATGACTTGTTACACTATAGATAATGCATCTACCGTGCCAGTTTTTATTACTTCATATAAATCAAATGGATAGCATGATATGTGTTCTGATTTCGTAAGACTGCGGGTTTTAAAGTGTGAATTGGTAAATCAGACGTCAGAAAATTGACTTAAGCTCGGATCTCTAATGAGATCCGAGTTTAAGAGTGGCCATCCCTGGCCGGGCTTTCGCCAGTCAATCCATGACCTGTTAGTAGCAGCTGCATGTCCGTGTGCAATCACTGCTGTAATTTGTATCGGTCTGTTGGTCGGATTCCTTTAGCATAAAATGTCAGATATTTTGTAAATCGTGTTACAACAATGACTTATAGTCAGAAATATGACAGCTAATTGTCAGATCCATCATCTAACAGCGGTAAAGTGTGATCCAGATCTGGATCTTCAAGCTCCAGAGCCGGGATGGACTGTACTGAAGAACCGATGATTCCTCTGACGTCACCATACATACCGATGGTATTCGTCGTAATTCGCTGGATCTGCTTTTCTCGCTCTTTCCAGATCCGTTCCATGGCACGTCTTTCTTTGTTGAGTTGTTCCTGCATGCTGCTGAAGGTTTCGACGATGGCTTCGACACGTTGTCTGAACTCATCTCCGGAGAGATAGTTGAACATGCTTTCCATTTTTTCATTTTTACCCTGTGAGGCATTTCGTGCGAAGTTGACCTGGATCAGTTGTTCGCGGATCGCAGAGGCTAATGGTAGGGAAGAATGAATATCAGAGACCCAGACACCTTCAACCAGACCAAAACCCTTGATCCCTTCAGGCAATGCGACTGAAATCAGGATGGCCATATTAGCGCCTATTACTCTTTGATCATCTTTTAGCTTTTGTATCCACAAGGGTGACCAGTTTTTAGTATTTTTTGCTTCCCAGATGATCTTTCCGCAATCATTCAATGAAGTGTCTTTTACAGACTGGATTATATCGGCACCTTTAATCCCTTTAGGCACGGGTGAGATGACGTCATGAGCAAACTGGTTTCGAAGGCGTTGTTCAAGATCAAGTTCCAATACTTCACCTTGTGTTTCCATGGAGCCCTGTTCACTTTTTCGTCGTGCTTCTTCCAGCGATTTACGAAGATCGTTGATCTGCTTTTCTTTTTCTCTTAGCTTCAGGTTGGCTTCATCGGCAAACTGTTTACTGATCTTTTCTTCGATGTCTTTACGTTCTTCATCAATTTTGCGCTGAAGTTCCAGATCAATATTCTTTTGTTTTTCTTCCAGCAATCTGGCCTGTTTGCGGATCTCAAGTTCCTTTTTCTGTGCTTCTTCTACACGTGATTCCTTTTCTTTAATTTGTTCCTGTAGATCGCTGATCTCAATAGCAACAGTCTGTTTTGCCTTTAGTTCAAGCTGTTCGCGCAAGATTTGTTCCTGTTTTTTCAGGCGCGCCTCTACTTCTTCTTCCAATTGCTCACGCTTATTCCTGAGTTCATTCTGTTGTTTCTTTAACTCAAGTTCTTTTTCTTTAGCTTTTTTCAGTTCCTGAGTTTGCTCAACAAGCTGTAGCTTCAAGGTTTCTTTTTCCAGCTCAAACTGTTCCTGTGACGCTTTACGGGCATCTGCCAATGCTTTTTGTAACCTTAGCTCGTTCTCCTTTTTCAGGTCTTTTTCTATCTGCTGAGAAAGTACGGTCGAGATCTCGATCTCCGTACCACATTCAGGACATTTAATTGATTTGTCAGGCATACCACTTCCGTTTATGATTCTATAAAAAAACTTTGAACAACAAGAATAAACAAAATCCGGAGGGATTAGAAATGCATTCAGATCTGGATCGAAGTTCAGCCGGTCGAAGCATACTCATTTTTATCATTGGAACCCTGGTTCTTGCTGCGGGTGCCTGGGGTATAATGCCGACCTGGAAGATGTTCAATATTATTTTTTCTGAATTCAGGACACATGACTCTCCCTATAATTATGCGACGATAATCTATTCGATATTATGGTTAGTGGTTGCTTTTTGTACACTTTTAGCTGGAGTCAGTCTGATTATTTCTGCACTTCGCCGACGACAATATGATCTGATACCTGGCCCAACCTTATATTTTCTGGGCCTGTCATTAGCCGTGATCGGTGGATTTTTATTGATCAGCGGTTTGGGCTGGCAAGCTATCATCGCCATCGTAACAGGTTTATTCCTGATCTACTGGGAATGGGCCTATCATGTAAGCTAGCACGAAAAAAGGGGGTACTATGGATAACACAACCGGTTTTGATCTTTCAAAAGTAATAGATGATGCAAAGGCCGTCATCACCAACCCTGTTGATTTTTATCGCAATATGCAGAAGTCTGGTGGTTTTGTTGAGCCTGTCATCTTTGTCATTGTTATGGCGTTTATTGCCGCCATTATCTTTACACTATTTTCTCTTTTCGGCGGTGGTCGAATGGCAGCGGCGGGGATTAGTGCCCTGATCGTTGTTCCGATTATGATGTTGATCGGAAGTTTTGTTTCGGCCGCCATCCTGTTTGTGATCTGGAAGTTGATGGGATCAGAAAATAATTACGAAACAGCTTATCGTTGCGTGGCCTATTCTATGGGGATCCTTCCTGTAACAGCCGTATTGACGATGATCCCTTATCTTGGATCGATTGTTCCTGTTCTGTGGGGAGCTTATCTTATGTGGATCGCCAGTACAGAAGTCCACGGATTAAATCAACAAACGGCCATGATCGTGTTTGGTATTCTCGCTTTTATTGGTGTCATTGTTAATCTCAGTGGTGAAAGAACAGCGCGTAATATGGAACAGCACATGGGTAAGTTTGAACAACAAATGGGTAAGAGTCTGGAGAATATGGAAGATATGACACCCGAAGAAGCGGGTAAGGCCTTTGGTGAGTTTATGCGTGGTATGGAAGAAGCAACACAAGGCAAATAAAGGGTTTTCATGGCCAAATATGTTGGTGCTCATGTCAGTGCTTCAGGGGGAGTCCAGAATGCACCACTCAATGCGAGTAAAATTGGGGCAAAAGCATTCGCCCTGTTCCTGAAAAACCAGCGGCAATGGAAAGCAAAACCTTACGATGAAAAGACGATTGAAGCATTCAGAGAGAATCTCAGGAAAGCAGACATTGCACCTGATTATGTCCTTCCACATGACAGTTATCTGATCAACCTGGCCCATCCAGAGATAGACGCACATAAAAAATCACTGGATGCTTTTATTGATGAGATGAAAAGGGCAGAACAGCTTGGTTTAAAGCTGCTTAATTTTCATCCCGGAAGTCATCTTAGTAAGATTTCTGAAGAAGAGGGTCTCAAAAGAGTCGCCGAGTCTATCAATCAGGCACTGACAGAAACGAAAGGAATAACCGCCGTGATCGAAAACACGGCTGGTCAGGGAACCAATTTGGGGTATCGTTTTGAACACCTCGCAACCATTATTGAACACGTTGATGATAAAACCCGTGTGGGCGTTTGTCTTGATACCTGCCATACCTTTGTAGCCGGTTATGATCTGAGAACAAAGGAAACATGTGATCAGACGTTTTCACACTTCGATCAGATAGTCGGGTTTAAATTTTTATCTGGAATGCACCTCAATGACTCCAAGCCGGATTTAGGTGCAAAACTTGATCGCCACGAAAGCCTGGGAAAAGGAAAACTGGGATGGGAAGTGTTTCGCTATATCATGAATGATTCAAGATTTGATGACATTCCTATGGTACTTGAAACTGTTGATTCCAACTTCTGGCCTGAAGAGATCAAGGAACTCTATGATTTAGTGGATACTTGATTGGAACAATGGCTATTTACATTTTATTGACGCTCAGACAGTTCCATAGATTCACTTGAGTTTCTAAGGATCAGATTTTTTATTTGTTTCTTAGAGTAGTTCCCGAGCGCATCCATTTCACCGATTAGATCTTCTCTTATTTTAACAGTCAGATTAGCAAGACTTTCGGCCAGTATGATGGAATCATCTCTGGAAATTTTTCTATCTTTTGTTCTTGTATCAAGAACTTCCAGAAAATTCTGAAATTCTTCCAGAACCTGTGGCGATGAAAAGATCGCCAGTCTATGAGTAATAAACTGCATACTGATCATATCGCCTTTATTTATCTTCTCAGACTGTGATATCTCTTCAATTTGATTGATCAATTCTTCATAGGTCCTGGTTTTCAGGTCAATAAACTTGATACTTTGTTCTTTCTGAATTTCGACAGCGGTTTGTTTGTTAAGAAGTAATGCAGTAATCAGCACTGTTGCTACCGTTCCCAAAATGATTAAAACGATTTCCTGTGTAAAGGGCGTTGTGTCAGTCACACGATAGGCAAAGCGCAGGAATGCATAACCACCGATAAACGTAAAGGCAGTGAGAGTCAGCAGAAAGATGTTTTTTGCAAGTGAGTTCAAATGTTGATTCGACTTATCGATGAAAATGAAACATACATGATAACAGACGATGCATGGACTAAAAACAACAGGTCTGATCTTAAAAGTAAGGCAGGGACCAGATGATCCGTGTAAAGAGTGGTGCCCAGGAGAGGACTTGAACCTCCACGGGGTTGCCCCCACTAGCACCTGAAGCTAGCGCGTCTACCAATTCCGCCACCTGGGCCTGAAAGCCTTTCCAAAGTTCTCACGGTTGTGAGATCATATAAGGACTTGTGTCCAGCGAACAGCCATCAAGGACGCGCAATCTACCCGACCCAATAAAGAGTGTCAATGAGTAAAAAGAAAAAATACGGAAAAAAAGTTGATAAGCATTATCAACGTGAAGTAGAAAAATACGGGAATCCAATTCCCAGCCGGGAGTTGATTCTCGAATACCTGAAAGAATGTGGTGGCCCACGTAAATTTGATCATATTGCCAGTGATCTGAATATCACGGATGAAGAGCAGCTTGTTGCCTTGAAAAGACGACTGCGGGCAATGGAACGTGATGGTCAATTGATATACAACCGTAAGGGAGGTTATGTACCTGTCGATGAAGTCGATCTGATCGCTGGACGTGTCATTGGCCATCCGGATGGATTTGGTTTTCTGGTACCTGACAAGGGTGGAGATGATATTTTTCTTTCCGCCCGACAGATGCGCAGGTTGCTGCATGGCGATCGTGCGGTCATCAGTATTACTGGTATGGATCGGCGTGGTCGTCCGGAAGGGACTGTTGTCGAGATACTCGAGCGAGCCAATCAACAGGTTGTCGGTCGTTATTACCAGGAAGGCGGTATTGGTTTTGTTGTCCCTGATAACAAACGTATCCATCAGGATATTCTGATCCCACAGGATGCTTCGGGTGGTGCAAAAGAGGGGCAGATCGTCGTAGCAGCTCTGGTCAAACAACCGGATAAAAGAAGTCAGCCGATTGGCAAGATCATCGAGGTTATGGGTGATCACATGGCGCCTGGCATGGAGATCGAAGTGGCGATCCGTGCCCATGAATTGCCAACAATATGGCCAGAAGAAGTCGATGCTCAGATCGCTGATCTTTCTCCTGAAGTCAAGGAAAAAGATAAGCAACCCAAAAAGTATCCACGTGAAGATCTTCGCGATCTACCACTGGTGACGATTGATGGTGAGGATGCGCGGGATTTTGATGATGCCGTCTATTGTGAACGACAGGGGAAAGGGTGGCGTCTGTTGGTAGCAATTGCCGATGTGTCCCATTATGTGCAAGTTGGATCAGCTCTGGATCAGGAAGCTCACAAACGGGGAACGTCGGTTTATTTCCCTGATCGCGTCATCCCTATGTTGCCAGAAATACTGTCCAATGGTCTTTGTTCTTTGAATCCAGAAGTGGATCGGCTTTGCATGGTGTGCGAACTTCATGTGGATGCACAGGGCAAAGTTAAACGACATCAGTTTTTTGAAGCGGTCATGCGATCGGCTGCACGGTTGACTTATACCAAAATGGCCGCCATCGTAATCGATGGCGATAAAAAACTCCGCAAGCAATACGATCACGTCGTGCCGCATCTGGATGATCTTTATTCACTTTATCAGTTATTTCGCAAAAATCGTGAACAAAGAGGTGCCATCGATTTCGATACAACAGAAACAAGAATCATTTTTGGTGAAGATCGAAAGATCGAAAAAATCGAACCCGTATTTCGAAATGATGCGCATAAACTCATAGAGGAGTTTATGGTGGCAGCCAATGTGGCGGCGGCAGAATTTTTGCTGGAAAATAAAATTCCTGCACTTTACCGCATACATGAGACGCCTGATGCAGAGAAACTGAATGATCGACGAACGTTTCTTAAAGAACTTGGCGTCACGCTTGGCGGAGGCGATAAACCAACCGCAAAAGACTTCGCTAAATTACTTAAACAGGTCAAGGGCAGGGAAGACGCACATCTGATCCAGACGATTCTTCTTCGAACCATGCGACTGGCTGTCTATAGCCCGGATAATGTGGGCCACTTTGGGCTTGCTTTTGATGCCTATACCCATTTCACATCTCCGATCAGACGTTATCCAGACTTGCTGGTGCACCGAGCGATCCGGCACTTGATCAGGCACAGAAATGCTGATCGATACACCTACAGCCACAGTGATATGCAAGTTCTCGGAGAACATTGCTCAATGACTGAGCGGCGTGCAGATGAGGCAACAAGAGATGCCGTTAGCTGGCTCAAGTGCGAGTATATGTTGGATAAAGTCGGTGATGAATTTGATGGCATTATCTCATCGGTAACATCATTTGGATTGTTTGTAGAACTGGACGAAATCTATGTCGAAGGGCTGGTTCATGTTACCGCACTAAAGCATGACTACTATCAATTTGATCCTGTTGGCCAAAAATTAACAGGAGAACGAAGCGGGAAATCCTACCGGCTGGCCAATAAAATCCGTGTCAAAGTTGTACGGGTTGACCTGCATGAGAAGAAGATTGACTTTGAGTTGGCATAATTTCCTATAAATTTAGAGAGTCATTCAATGCGTTTGAAAGTCATAGGTGCAGGTTTTGGTCGAACAGGAACATTGTCTCTGAAGCTGGCGCTTGAGCAATTAGGCTTTGGCCCTAGCTATCACATGTATGAACTCTTCAATCATCATCCTGATCACATTCATCAGTGGGATGATGCCCATCAGGGCAGGGTGGTGGACTGGGATACGCTTTACGCCGACTACAATGCTACAGTAGACTGGCCATCCTGTAATTTCTGGAAAGAATTGTCAGAATACTATCCAGAAGCAAAAATAATTATCAACGTCCGAGATGCAGAAAGCTGGCATACCAGTGTGCTTAATACGATTTTACCGGCCAGCCTTCGTTCTTTTGAGTCTTCTGATCCTGCTCTACGAGAAATCGGTGAATGGTTATTCAGAGTCATCTGGGAGGGAGTTTTCGATGGACGAATGACCGATCGATCACATGCAATCAGTATTTATAATCAACATGTTGATAATGTACTGAAAAGTGCGCCGTCTGATCGACTTCTTGTTTTTGATGGAACACAAACGTGGGAGCCATTATGTGAATTTCTTGAATGTCCCATTCCTGATCAGCCCTTTCCCAGAGCAAACAGTACTGAGGAATTTAATGCGCCACAATCATAAAGAATCATGACTTCTTTTGTGATGAATTTCTGGGGACACCTGACTGGAAAAGACAGATCACATTCTGAGTGCTAGGATTATTGTGAAGAGAGGAGTTCGATCAAACTCATCAGGTTTCTGATCACATTATTCAGCATTAAGCAGTACTCAGTTTCGACAGAGGTGATACGGTGAAAATCTTTCTCAGTCATATCTATGAAGAACGCAATCTCGCAGACGCGTTCAAAAATCTTATTGAAAAATTAAGTGAAGGGCAGATTAAAGCCTGGTATTCCAGTGATCCGAGACCGTCAGGAGGAATGGAGCTGGGAGACTGGCGGAAGCAGATCAAAAAAGAAATGGAAAAGTCCAAAGCAATTATTGCCATTATTACACCTGAATCTAATGGCGTTACCTGGGTGGCGTGGGAAAGTGGTTTTGCACTCGGGAGAAATATGGAGCCAATTCCACTTGCCTATTTTTTGCAAATAGAAAAATTACATTCTGTTTATGGTGATCAGACAGGTTTTGATGGGGATGACTTAACTAGTGTTTCCAAACTATGTGCAAAATTACTTGAAATAAGTGATGGTCGCGCGATCAGAGAAGCAGAGATGAAAAGCTGGGGAACAGATATCGAAGATTATTTAAAAATAGTCCGTAAGGAAGAGCGGTTAACTTTTTCGCGTAGTCTTTTTCATGATCACTTTCATAATGCAGAGCGTGCAGGACAAATAGAAAATAAAAAATGGTATGCAGTATGGACTCAGGTAAACGAGGATGGCACAGAGGAAGTTTTTGAAACCGATACATTGTCATGCTGGACAACCGATACCCGGCTCAGAATGGTCGGAGAAGGTGCAAAAGGAAAACCTTACCCAATGGAAGGTGTCGTATCAGCAAATGGTCATGTAGCACTTTCTTACTGGAGTGAGGGGAATACACCGATCTGTGGAACGGTTCTTATGGAGCCTGCTGATCTGGATGGTGAAGTAATGAGTGGCACCTGGTCGGGTTACACAGAGAAATCGCTGAAAGCCAAAAATCTCCGTTATTATAGTGGCCGTGTCGTTATGGCGCTGGACAAAAAAATTGCCGAAAACTGGAAGTTTGATGAAGAGAAATGAATTAAAATTCACTATAAATCGATTTTCTTTTACTCAGATTTTTTCGGATCATAACGATAGCTGATGACCGATTTTTTCATCTCATACGCCAGAGAAGATAAAACTTTCGTAGAGCATTTTTATTCTGTACTGGATGAAAAGGGTTACAAAACATGGGTTGACTGGGAAGGGATCCCACCCAGTGCCGAATGGATGCATGAAATCTATACAGCCATAGATGCTGCTGACTGTTTTGTTTTCATGATCAGTCCGGATTCCGTCGCATCTGAGATCTGTCAGCTTGAACTTGATCACGCCATCAACAGACACAAGCGGCTGATTCCTGTTCTTTATAAAGAAACAGAGCCTTCAAAAATTCCTGATGAACTGGCCAGCCTTAACTGGTTATTGATCAGTGAAACGGATGCTCCGGATGTTGCGGTCAATCAATTTATTGATGTTATTAACACCGATCTGGATCGTGTTCGTGCGCATACACGTCTGACGGTGCGTGCAGCTGAATGGCAAGCCAATGAAAAGGATGAGAGCTTATTGCTACGTGGACGCGATCTGAATGAAGCAGAACAATGGCAGACAAAATCTATGGAGGGTGAGCCGTTACCA
>JALSSM010000327.1 GCA_026984275.1 Gammaproteobacteria bacterium | reverse complement strand
CAATAGGGATAAAGACAGAATCTGTCTTTATCATGATTGAGGTATTCCGTCTTTTTAACTGTTAGAAGAAAAAGGAAGAATAGTGCGAATAAGAACACTGGAAATAAAAAATTTCCGATCAATCGTAGATAGTGGAACTGTTCCAGTTTCCAATCTGTTCGCTCTGGTTGGAGAGAATAATGCCGGAAAATCAAATATTTTGACCGCTATTGGAGCCTTTTTATCTGGAGGTGCTGGAGGTGTAAAAGAAGAGGACTTTTTTGATTCATCAAAACCAATAACCATCAAGATAGTTTTTGAGGATTTAAATGATTTTGAGGCGAAGAGATGGAAGAAATACTTGGTGGCAGGGCGTCTGATTCTTGAAAAACGAATATGGCTAGAAATGGACGATAAATCAGGAAGTTTTCGCATTAAATCGGAATATCATGGTTATGAGGCGCGACCGAAGGATTGGTTCTTATCAATAGATGCAATTATTGAAAAAGAAGGCCAGAGACCCAAGTGGAAAGATATTGTCAATAATAATAATTTGCCTGAGTATTTTATTGAAAACGAAAAGTGTAACAAAACGATTTATGCAAGGGCGTTAGAGAGATATTTAGAAGAAAATGAGGTGGATTTTGAGGAGCCTGACCTAAGTAAAACACATGCACTTGGATTACAGAGTAAGGTAATTGCGTCCTTGCCAGCATTCTATTTGCTGCCTGCAATCACTGATTATTCTGATGAAATAGATAAGCGGCAGAAATCATCAACCTTTAGAAAGTTGATGGGAGAGTTATCGGAACGTATTTTGAAAAATGATCCGAGGATTGGAGAAGTTAATGAAGCCCTAATTAAGATTCATTCACTTTTAAATGATATCACTGGTGACGGCTCAGGCAAACGATTGGATGCCCTTGGTAAAATTGAGGAACAGATAGGTGCGTTACTAAAGGAGTTAATGCCGTCTGTATCATCAATCAAATTAGCAGTGCGAGTTGATGAGCTTAAAGACCTATTTTCTGGAGGTGTCGCTTTATCCGTAGATGACGGTGTTGAGACAGACGTACTCGCTAAGGGTCATGGTTTGCAGCGTTGCATTGTATTTTCTTTGCTGCGAACACTAATTGACACAGAGCGTTTGTCAGAGGAAGAGCAAGGATCGAAACGCTCAATAATTCTTGGCATTGAAGAGCCTGAGTTGTATATCCATCCACAGCTTTGCAAACTATTTTATGATGTAATGCGAGCATTTGGTGATACTGACCAGATCATATACACCACTCATTCACCCATCTTTATCGATGCGTATAATTACCAAGAAGTTGGTATAGTAAGAAAACCTAATGTTGAAGAAGGTACGCAAATACGGACAGCGCCAACAGGTATATTCGATGACCTCGATGATAGAAAGGTGTTTAAGGGATTGGCGCGATTTAATCCCGCTGTAAATGAGCTGTTTTTTGCAAAATCTGTGCTTATAGTTGAAGGGCCAGAAGATCTTATCGCGATAACTGAGACACTAAAAAAACTTGGTATAATTAGGGTTCGGATTGAAGAACTTGAGTGCACAGTCCTTGTAGCTGGGGGCAAACAGGCGATTCCATTTTTTCAACGTGTTATGAATGCCTTTGATTTGCAGTATAAGGTTCTGCATGATATTGACATCATAGATGGAATGTCTAGGAACGACAGGGAAACAAATCAAAAGACTAATGATTTAATTCGTGAATTGGCAGGTGATCGAGAGGTGCATACTTTTCCTCATAAACTGGAAACTACAGTTGGTGTAGATGGTCATCTTAGAGATCAGTATAAGGCAACTCAGTACTTTTCAGATGCCAACAACATAACGTCTGAGATTGAAGAAATTGTTAAAAAAATCTTTGATGCATGAATCTTCTAACAAGGCGCTCCACCTGACCGCTATTCCGCTGCGCTCCATAGCGGCAGGTGAGCTTTATCGATAGCGCAGCACCGCTCGGTAGTGTTCAGAATTCTGTGTCACTTCTCTAAACTGGTAACAGGAGGAATGATACATGAACGACGACATCACATTCGATATGGATGCAG
>JALSSM010000326.1 GCA_026984275.1 Gammaproteobacteria bacterium | reverse complement strand
AGGCTTTGCCATTGTCCGGACGGCAGGGCGTTATGCTGAAAGACTGGTTACGCATGAGGCGACCTTCAGGCTTTTATCAAGTTTACGATCATGGTTTTATGAACATCTTGAACCTTTAGCTCCTGCCGTCTTACAAAATTTTCACAGTGGCGATCTGTTAAGTCGACTTCGTTCAGATATTGATCATCTGGAGAATTTTTATCTGCGGATCTTGTCGCCTGTCATTGTTGCGGTCATTGCGATCATACTTTATGCCTTGTTTCTTTGGCGCTATGATACTCTTCTATTGATGGCAGAAATCGCCTTATTGATCATCGCAGGTATTTTCATTCCTCTGATCATCAATAAACTGGCAGCACGATCCGGTAAGCGCATGGTGCAGATAAAAACTGAACTACGTATGGCCATTGTCGACAGTATGCAAGGTATGGGGGAACTGCTGGTTTATGGTGTTGCTGATAAACAATCCGAAAAAATTGCAAAGTTAAGCGATCAACTGATTACTGATCAACAACAGCAGGCAGCATTAACCGGATTTTCACAGGGCGCCATTGGGTTGTGTGCAAACCTGGCCATGTGGTCGATGTTGATCATCGCGATCCCTTTGGTAAATCATCAACAATTATCGGCAGAATCAATCCCGATGCTTGCTTTGTTCGCGCTCGCGAGCTTTGAAGTGATCGCGCCTTTACCACTGGCTTTCCAACTCTTGCCAGAAACAATGGCGGCTGCAAGACGAGTCTTTGAAATAATAGACACCAGGCCTCTTGTAACAGAACCTGATCAACCTTCACCACAGCCAGAAAATTTTGACATTGAATTTGATCATGTCAGCTTCCGTTATCCTGACACTGAAACGGATGTTATTCAGTCTCTTAGTTTTCGTTTGCCTGAAGGAAAAAAGCTGGCCATTGTTGGTCAAAGTGGTGTTGGTAAGACGAGTATCAGTCATCTTTTACTGAAATTCTGGCCTGTCACTGAAGGTAAAATAAAACTGGGAGGTTATCTATTGGAGCAATACCATAGCAATGATTGCCGCCAGTATTTCAGTGTTGTTACACAACAAACCGTTTTATTTAACAGTACGATCAAAAGAAATTTATTACTGGCCAACCCAGAAGCGACTGAGTCTCAAATCGAACAGGCCTGTCGTGCTGCCCACATCCACGAATTTATTATTTCACAACCTGATGGTTATGATACCTGGGTGGGCGAAGCTGGGCTGAAACTATCAGGAGGTCAGTCACGTCGAATAGCCATCGCGAGAGCCTTACTGAAAAATGTACCTATTCTTATCCTTGATGAACCAGGAGAAGGGCTTGACACTGTGACTGAAAAGAAAATTCTGGACTCAATCATCAACGATAAATCAACCTCCAGCATCATTCTCATCACTCACAAAAAAGCCGGGCTGGACAGAATGGATACAGTCCTGGAAATCTAAACCATGGGGAAGCAGTCAACATGGTTTTAGATTATTCTGCCTGAGGCCCCTTATTTCAGGCTGGTCACCCCTTGATTTGTGAGTCAGCTTGTTTTATGTGTTATTGAAAATAATAGTTAACCTGAACTCGGGATAAGGATGGCCATAAAAACGTTAAAAGCCAATAAGTTATATAAAATCATCTGGAGTGTTTTGTCCAGTGCGCCGCTTTTAGTGACTATCAAGGCGGAGATGCGCAGCAATAGCGATCTATTGGAAGCAGCTCCAAAGCCGAGAGTCGCTAAAAGAGGCGTGCTGGATGGTTATCCCTTATCCCGAGTTCAGGTTAGTTAGCAACCCATTTAATTAATTTTGTATTAACATCAATCGTTTTTGAAATATCTTACAGGAGTCTCCCTTTTGTCCAAATCCGAAAAACAACCATTGACAGTCATTCAGTTACAAGACTGCGAGGTCACGCTCTTAGGTACAGCTCACGTTTCCCGGCAAAGCACAGAAACAGTCGAAAGAATGTTGCGTTGTGGTAATTACGATGCAGTGGCAGTCGAGCTATGCGAGAGTCGTTATAGAATGATACAAAATCCTGACGAACTGGAAAAAATGGATTTATTCCGAGTGATTCGAGAAGGCAAAACTTCTATGGTGATCGCTAATCTGGCGCTGGGTGCATATCAGCAAAAAATGGCAGATGAACTGGGTATTGAGCCGGGTGCAGAAATGCGGGTGGCTATAACCGTTGCTGATGACATAGATATACCCGTCGTCCTGGTGGACAGGGAAATAGGTATTACTCTGAAACGTATTTATCGTAACATTCCCTGGTGGCGACGTTTTACTCTGGCTGCTGGTTTACTTGGTACCGCGCTCAGTAACGAGAAAGTCAGCGAAGAAGATATTGAGAAACTTAAAGAAGGCGATATTCTCGAGTCCGCGCTGGGAAGTCTTAAAAATAATGACAAAAGTTTGTTCAAGCCATTGATTAACGAACGTGATCAGTTTATGTCGGCAAAAATACAACAAGTCGTTACAGGTAATGACTACAAACACTTGTTAGTGGTGATAGGTGCCGGACATTTGTCAGGTATGCAAAAAATTCTGGAAGGCAATCCTCAACCAGTGGTTCAAGAAACAGTCGATACACTAGCCCGGCTGGAAACCCTTCCGGCAGAAAACCGCTGGTTTAAATTTATTCCCTGGCTGATCGTATTCTTGATTTTGGGTGGTTTCGCTACTGGTTTTCAAAAAAGTCCAGAGATGGGTTGGCAAATGGTGGTCGACTGGGTTTTGATTAACGGTAGTTTATCGGCGCTTGGTGCACTTATCGCTCTCGCCCATCCGTTAACGGTGATCACTGCATTTCTGGCAGCACCACTTACCTCACTCAACCCGACCATTGGCGCAGGGATGGTCACAGGTGCTATGGAAGCCTGGTTACGCAAACCAACTGTGCAGGATTTTCAGTATCTGAAAACTGATGTTACGCATTTGAAAGGTTGGTGGAATAACCGGGTTGCACGGGTATTGCTGGTATTTCTTCTCAGCTCACTCGGTTCGGGTTTTGGTACTTACCTTGCTGGTTTTATGATCTTTCAACGTTTAGCTGGATAAATTATTACGGACAAAAAATTTATCGAACCAGACCTTCTTCAACGCTATCCCGAATTTCTTTCCCAACTATTTTTTCGATCAAGGTCAAGGCAAAATCCATTGCAGTACCCGGACCACGGGAAGTGATAATGTTTCCATCGATAGTGACAGCATTACCAGTATAATTCATTTGTGGCACTTCCATCTGATCCAATACGCCTGGATAACTGGTAGCAGATTTGCTCTCCAGTAATCCAGCACTCACAAGAACTTTGGGAGCAGCACAGATCGCTGCGACAGGTTTGCCTTTAGAAACCATACTTTTTAATAACTCAGTGATTCGTGGATCCTGATCAAGATAATCCGATCCAGGAAGACCTCCCGGCAGAATCACCATATCATAGTCCTGTTTCAGTGCTTCTTCTAAGGTAGTATCAGGAATTAAAATGACGCCCCTGCTGGCTTTGACAGACCCTTTCTCAAGTCCTGCCGTTGTCACATCGATCTCTGCTCTACGTAGCAAGTCGATAATAGTGATAGCTTCTAGTTCTTCACAGCCGTTAGCGAGTGGGACGAGGACGTGTGCCATGTAAAAGTACCCCTATCTCTGATTTTCATAAACTCAGTAATAGTAATAAGTTTAACACCATAGTCTTTAATATTTGAAAGCAAATAATCCAGTGTTTCGATAGTTTCAGAATGAGGATGTGCAATCGCTAAAGCGGAACCTTTCTCTTTTGCTATATGAACCAATTTTCTAAACTGATTAATTATGCTTTCAGAACTTTGCTCATTGTCCAGGAAAACATCACGCTGAGTACTTGCCACCCCATAGAGTTTTGCAGTATCTTCGGGCAATGTTGTATTAGTCGTTCTGCTATCAATAAAAAAAGGTGTTCCAGGTCTTTGTAACGCATTCATTAGTCGATGCATTGAAAGTGCATGATTCGTTAGTAAACTACCCATGTGGTTGTTGATCCCGACAGCATCCGGTACTGACCTGAAATCATCTTCCAGTGTGGAAATAAATTCTTCCTGACTCATATCACTTGTCAGAGCTCCCGGACCAAGAAGGTGGTTATCTTTAATAGCTTCCATTGGAATGTGTAACATGACTTCCTTGCCTTTTTCATGAACCTTTCTATTCATAAGTGTTGCGTTTGGTGTTTGTGGAAGGATTGAATATGTCAAAGCACCAGGGAGTTCAAGGGCATGCAGATCATCCTGTTTGCGCCAGCCGATATCGTCAATAATAATCGCAATTACAGGCTCCTCAGCCTGTACCATTGTATTTAAAAAAAAGCCTGATGAAATTATCAGGCTTCCGAATAAATACCTGCATAAGTATCGAATCAAATTTTTATTTCCCCGATTTAAGTAAAGCCAAACCTTTCAGCATGTTGAGTGCTTCGTATAATTCGTAGTCTTCCTTTGCTAACGACTCTTTTTCTTTCCCTGATTTTTGATCCTTTTCTTCCTCTCCTTGTGTCAGATGTCCAGAAAGATCACGTTCCTTAATTTGTAAATTTGGCCCAGAAGTTTCCTCATATCTAAGTCGTTCGATCACAACATCCGGTTGAATACCTTCTGCCTGAATCGAACGGCCAGACGGTGTATAATAACGGGCTGTTGTCAGCTTTACTGCCGTATCATTCTTCATTGGTAAAACAGTTTGTACCGATCCCTTGCCAAAAGTTGGCTGCCCCATGATCACAGCTCGACGATGATCCTGTAATGCCCCGGCAACAATCTCAGATGCTGATGCTGAACCACCATTAACCAGAACCACAAGAGGCGTTTTTCCAAGAGCCGCAGAAGGTTTGGCATTGAATCGAAGCTCTGAATTTTCCAACCTCCCTTGTGTATAAACGATCAATCCATTCGTTAGAAAACTGTCAGAAACTGAAACAGCCGCACCCAACAATCCACCTGGATTATTTCGCAGATCCAGGATCATCCCTTTCAGATGATTGCTATTTTCTTTTTTCAGTTTATTTAACGCCTTAATCAGATCTTCACCCGTATGAGACTGAAAACTCGAGATCCGAACATAGCCATAACCTGACTCAAGTGTTCTGCTTCTAACACTTTTAACTGTAATAATATCGCGTGTGACGACAACATCAAAAGGTGCTTCTGCCCCTTCACGAACAATGGTCAGAGTAATATCCGTACCAACCTTGCCTCGCATCAGTTTGATCGCATCGCCGAGATCCATACCTTTAACTGGCGTATTGTCCATTTTGACAATCAGATCACCCGCTTTTATTCCCGCACGTTGGGCCGGAGTATCATCAATTGGTGAGATAACCTTTACAAAACCGTTCTCCATTCCAACTTCGATACCGAGTCCACCAAACTCACCCGTTGTTCCTTCCTGTAAGCCTTTATAAGCCGTATCATCAAGATAAGTTGAATGTGGATCCAGTCCAGCCAGCATGCCTCTGATCGCGTTTTCCAGCAGCGTTTTATCATCAACTTCTTCCACATAACCATCTTTGATTTTCTGGAAAACTTCTGTAAATGTTCTGATCTCATCCAGTGGCAAACTGGAAACTGGAGTCGCTGTTTGAGCCTGCTGCTCAGCCTGTACCGAGTGATAGCCGATCAGAAAAGAAAAAGCGATTAAAAAGTAAAATGTTTTGTTCATCAATTATGCTCCACACCAACGCTCTGGTTGATGTTATTTAAACTGTCCTTTACACCATGTAGCTGGATTGACCGGTGACCCTTTTCGACGTACTTCAAAATACAAACCACTATTTTTTCTGCCGCCACTATTGCCGACACTTGCAATAACTTCGCCAGCTTTTACCTGATCACCCACTGATCGAAATAAATCCTGATTATGCCCATACAAACTCATATAACCACCCCCATGATCAACAATGATCAAGCGACCAAGGTTTTGAAACCAGTCGGAGAAAATTACGCGCCCTCCGCTTATCACTTTTACATCAGAGCCGATAGGCGCATTGATCAGGACACCTTTCCATTTTAGAGAGCTGCCGTTACGAGAGGTTCCATACCGGTGAATAATACCACCAGCAGCAGGCCAGCGCAGTTTACCTTTGAGTCTCGCAAAAGTGGGTGCATTACGTTTTGCTTTTTCCAGTCGAGCCATTCTGGCAAGCCTGGCTGCCGTTTTGTTGAGTGAATTGATCAGCGCATTCAACGTTTCCGCGTCTTTTTGCATGCGATTCAGCCTGGCATTTTTACTGGAAAGTTGTTTATCAAGCCTGGCGATGAGCCGCTCTCGTTCCTTCTTTTTCTGTTCAATTTTTCGTCGTTTTTCCTTCTGGGAAAATTGCAATAAGCGGAGCTGTTCGGATTCGAGCGCAATCACTTTCTGATGCTCTTTAATTTCACTGATCTGCTGATTTACCTGTGCAATCTTTTGAGCCCTGGCCTCTGAAAAGTAGCGATGGTAAACCATATTCCGATTAAACGAGGCTGTATTTTCCTGATTCAGAACCAGCTTCAAAGTGCTTTGATTCTGGTTGATATATGCAACACGAATTTGTTCCATGAGGAAAGCTTTGTGTTGATTTAAGGCACCGGTTTTTTCATCCTGCTTCTTTTCCAGAGCTTCTAGTGCTTCTTTCTGTTTGCGGATCTTTTCATCCAGTTCTCTGGATTCTTTGATTGCCTGCTCAACTTCTGCTTCACTTTGCTCAAGCTGTTTTCTCAGTGCGCTGGATTCCCCACGACCCTGATCAATTTCATTTTTTATTTTCCGGATCTGATCTCGAAGAGCTTCAAGTTCAGCGGTGCTTTTTCTCGCATCTGTAGCAGGATCGGCCATGACTGACGATGTAAAAATAATCAGTAAGGTGAGAATAAAAAAACTGCTTTTAAATGTATTTCTTGATAAAGCCATCATGCGACAAACTCAAAATAATATCGATATATACTCGAAGCCATTGATTTTGGGTATATTATAACTGAATTGTTATTTCTCATCGAAACATACTGGAAAGCCTTCCCCTTTTGACACCCGTTTCCCCCCTTTTGGAATCCTGTTCTGATTCTAATCTGACTAATGGAGTCCCTGTCATTTCAGGTGGGATCTCAACTCCCATCAGATACAACATGGTTGGTGCCAGATCAACGAGGCTACCTGAATTAACCATACTTGCCGGACGACCTATATAAACCAGCGGGACAGGACTGGTCGTATGAGCGGTATAAGGCTCACCTCGATCCATTTTAGTTGCCACGCTACGCATTCGCTCAGCATTGCCATGATCCGCCGTAATAAGAACCTCACCACCGATGGATTGTGTTGCCGCCACAATTCGATCGATACAGGAATCCACCGTTTCAATCGCTTTGACTGCCGCCTCAAAATTTCCGGTATGCCCAACCATGTCCGGATTGGCAAAATTACAGATAATTGCATCGTATTTAAGACTGTAAATGGCTTCCACCATTCTGTCTGTCACCGCCTGTGCACTCATTTCCGGTTTTTCATCGTAGGTTGCAACATGCGGTGATGGAACCAGAATACGATCTTCACCCTCGAACACACGTTCTTCACCGCCGTTAAAGAAAAAAGTCACATGAGCGTACTTTTCAGTTTCAGCGATGCGTAACTGACGAAAACCCAGATCAGAGATATATTCTCCGAAAACATTTTTCAGTTCGTGTGGAGGAAAGGCAACTGGCACATCAAACTCTTCACTATATTGTGTGAGCGTCATAAACGTAGAAAGGACAGGATGACGCTCCCGTTCAAAAGAACTAAATTTTTTATCAATAAAAGCACGGGTCAGTTGACGTGCACGATCAGCCCGGTAATTCATAAACAGAACCATGTCACCATCTTCTACTCTGACTGGTTCACCATTCCGTGGCACTATCGATGTTGCTGTAACAAATTCATCAGTTTCTTCACGATCATAGGCTATATCCAGAGCGATAAAAGGATCGGGACTCTGGAATTCCGCTTTACCATCAACGATCAGATCGTAAGCAAGCTGTGTTCTATCCCAGTTATTATTCCGATCCATCGCAAAATACCGACCGATCAGTGATGCAATACGTCCGACGCCCAGTTCGGTAAATTTTGAATGTACCAGCTGGATAGAATCACCAGCCGTTTTCGGTAACGTATCACGACCATCGAGGAAACCATGCAGATAGATCTTTTCCAGACCACGAGAAGCAGCCAACTCGATCATCGCTAAAATGTGATCTTCATGGCTGTGGACACCACCCGGCGAAAGCAACCCAAGTAAATGGAGTGCTTTACCCTCTTTTTTTAATTGATCAAAAGCATCAATCAGGGTTTCATTCTCAAAAAAGCTGCCATCCTCGATGGCTTCTTTTATACGCGTAAAATCCTGTTCGATGATGCGTCCAGCGCCCATGTGCATGTGGCCCACTTCAGAATTGCCCATCTGACCATCCGGCAAACCAACATCTGATCCGGAACAGCGCAGGAGCATATGAGGATAAATTGACCAGAAATCTTCCCAGGCGGGTTTATTGGCACTATGGACAGCGTTATAGGAAATAGATTCACTATATCCCCAACCGTCCATGACGATAAGAATAATGGGTCTGTGCTTAATTAGCATTCTTTCTGCGTTGTTTTAAATAAAAAATATTACGTTATAGTATTCGGCACTGAGCCAACCTAGTGTATCATGTAGCAGTAATTTATCGGATGATCACTCATCCTGTTTTTCAAAATCTTTAACAGGAACATAAATGGAACAGCTTTCAGAATTCATCTCTAATCACCTTGTATTGTGCGTATTATTCGTTGTCATTCTGGTTCTTTTAATTAAAAACCTGCTCACCGATTTCACTCAGGGTGGCGCTTCAATAGAAGCTTCCGAAGCAACCCGGTTAATGAATCGTGAAAAAGCCATCCTGCTGGACATTCGCAGCCAGTCAGAGTTTTCCGATGGGCATATTATCAATGCGACCAATATTCCCTTTTCAGAGTTCGATAGCCGTGCCTCTGAATTGGAAAAGTTACGCGATCATCCTGTCATCATCTGTTGCAAAACAGGCACCACCGCCAGCCTGGCTGTTACGGCTCTTAAAAAGCTTGGCTTCGAAAAAATCTACCGCTTAAAAGGCGGTATTGAAGGCTGGAAACAATCAAGCTTGCCACTGGCAACATGATCGCATAAATAAGTTAAGTTTATTAGACAACTTAGTTGCCTAATGTGTTAAATCTAGTAAGGAAATGGAAAAAAGTATGGCAGACGAACAACAACCACAAGGCCCACAGTTAGCAATCCAGAAAATCTATGTGAAAGATCTCTCTTATGAGGCGCCCAATACACCGGCCGTCTTCACTGAACAGATCGAACCAAAAGTTGATCTTCAGATGCATAATGAAACGACACCACTGGATGAAAATGTCCATGAAATCGTGCTCACCATCACCGTAACAGTCAAACTCGAAGACAGAACAGTGTATCTGGTCGAAGTTAAACAGGCCGGAATTTTTACTTTATCGGGTTTTAATGAAGAACAACTTGCCCATGTCTCAGGAACAGCCTGTCCCAATATTCTGTTTCCTTATGCCAGAGAAGCAATTTCAGATATCGTTACACGTGGTGGCTTCCCTCCACTTCTGCTGAATCCGGTAAATTTTGATGCCGTTTATCAGCAGGAAATGGCCCGACGG
>JALSSM010000325.1 GCA_026984275.1 Gammaproteobacteria bacterium | reverse complement strand
GGTCTCTCATTCATTATCTGATCGTCGTTCTTATGACTCAAGAATGGATGCGATTAATTTTTCACTGGTTCATGATGACGGAGCCAGTTTACAACACCTTAGACAAGCTGAGGTTATACTTATAGGTGTATCACGCTCGGGTAAAACACCGACATCTGTTTATCTTGCGATGCAATACGGTATTCTTGCAGCTAACTCACCATTGACCGATGATGATCTTGAGTCTGATAGTATTCCTGTATATCTTAAGTCTTTTCGTCGTCATCTCTACGGACTCACTATCGATCCCCTGCGTTTGCATCAAATTCGTGAAAAACGTCGACCAGGTAGTAAATATGCATCGTTGGCCCAATGTCGAAAAGAAGTACAAAGTGCGGAAGAAATGTATCAGCATGAAAAAATCCCCTATTTAGATTCCACCGCTCACTCTATTGAAGAAATCGCTACCCAGATTATTCAAGATATGAAATTAAAAAGGCGATATTTTTAATCGCTCATTTTATTATCCACCAGCTACATAATTGATTAATATACCTGCAGCAACAGCAGAGCCAACAACTCCTGCTACATTAGGCCCCATTGCATGCATTAATAAAAAATTTTGCGGATCCTCTTCAAGACCAAGTTTATTCGAGACTCTTGCTGCCATTGGGACAGCAGAAACACCAGCGGATCCGATCAAAGGGTTGATCTCTTCTTTTGAAAATTTATTTAGAATTTTTGCCATGATAATTCCAGAAGCTGTACCAATAGAAAAGGCGATCATTCCCAAAACCAGGATACCCAAAGTGGTTAAATCCAGAAATTTATCAGCACTGAGTTTTGAGCCTACGGCAAGTCCGAGAAATATTGTCATGATGTTGATCAGGGAGTTTTGAGTGGTGTAACTAAGTCGATCGACAACACCACACTCCTTCATTAAATTACCGAAACAAAACATACCAAGTAGAGGTGCTGCATCCGGTAACAATAATGCGACAAGCAAAAGTAGCAGGAGGGGGAAAATTATCTTTTCTTTCCGTGAGACTTCTCGAAGTTGAACCATTCGAATCTGGCGTTCTTTTTCTGTTGTTAATGCACGCATAATGGGTGGTTGGATCAGAGGAACAAGAGCCATATATGAATAAGATGCGACGGCAATTGCCCCAAGCAAATCAGGCGCCAGCTTGCTGGCAACATAAATCGATGTTGGTCCATCGGCTCCACCAATAATTCCAATTGCAGCGGCATCTGCCAAGCTGAAATCCATGATCCCAAAATAGGATAAAGCTACTGCACCTATTAAGGTAGCAAAGATCCCGAACTGGGCTGCTGCGCCAAGGAAAAGAGTTTTTGGATTTGCCAGTAGTGGGCCAAAATCAGTAAGAACACCTACGCCCATAAAAATAATCAGGGGAAATGCGCCGCTTTCAATACCCACTGTGTAAGACAAATGAAGTATTCCTGTACCTTCAGTAAGGCCGGCACCGGGGATGTTGGCGAGAATTCCGCCAAAGCCAATTGGAACGAGTAATAGAGGCTCAAAATTTTTCTTGATGGCCAGATAAAGTAACAAGATACCAACCATGATCATGAAAAATTGGCCAAATTCACCTTGATATAAACCTGTGCTGTGCCAAAGGTTAAGTAATTTTTCAGACATTAATTATGACCTTTAGGCTATAGATAGTAGAGTATCGCCAACAGAAACGGCATCACCTTCTTTGGTGGTAATCGTGGCGACGATCCCTGATTTTCTGGCACAGACCTGTGTCTCCATTTTCATTGCTTCCAGTATCAGAAGTACATCACCTTCCTGGACACTCTGCCCCTCTATGACTTCAACCTTCCAGATATTTCCAGCCAGGGGTGCGAGAACAGGTTCTGCATTGTGATGAGTCACAATTTGGTTAGCAAGAGGTTGATTAGTAGTGGCTACAGGAACTGGAGCCAGAGCACTAATGTCACCACCTTCTTTGACTTGTACAACATAGCTTTGGCCATTGACAGAAATCGTGTAGATATCTTCTTCTGATGAGTTCGTTGATATCATTGACGCAGTGGCAGACTCCAACGTTGGAAT
>JALSSM010000324.1 GCA_026984275.1 Gammaproteobacteria bacterium | reverse complement strand
TCCAGAAGAAGGTTCTGGATATAGTTTCTGGATTTGCCCATAATCCTGAATAAATGAACGATGATCTTATCGGTTTCGCGAAGGATCTCAAGAACGAAGTCAATAAACTATCAGTCAACAAAAAACTTAAATAATCAAAAACATGAACCAGACACTTGAACTTGCTATTGAGCTCTTAAAACGCCAGTCCGTCACACCGGAAGACGCTGGCTGCCAACAAATGATCGCCGATCACCTGACACCACTCGGCTTTAACTGCGAACACCTGCGCTTTGGAGAAACCGATAATCTCTGGGCCAGATTTGGAACAGAAGGCCCGGTATTCGCCTTCGCCGGGCATACTGATGTTGTTCCCACCGGCCCACTGGAAGCATGGGACTCTGATCCATTCGCCCCAACTATCCGCGACGGTATGCTCTACGCACGCGGCGCAGCGGATATGAAAAGCAGTATCGCGGCCATGATGATCGCCGTAGAACGATTCTTAAAAAACAATCCCAAACCAACAGGATCGATTGCTTTTTTGATCACCAGTGATGAAGAAGGTCCGGCGACTGATGGAACAGTCAAAGTGATTGAACATCTGGAAGCCCGTGATGAGAAAATCGATTACTGCCTGGTGGGTGAACCATCGAGTACCCACAAACTGGCTGACGTTGTCAAAAATGGACGGCGCGGATCGTTGAGTGCCGATATTGTTTTCAAAGGTATTCAGGGACATGTGGCTTATCCACACCTGGCCAAAAACCCGATCCATCTTGCCATCCCTGCCCTGCTCGATCTGAACACCGAAGTCTGGGATGAAGGCAATGAATTTTACCCGCCGACTTCATTCCAGATTTCCAATATCAACGCAGGAACCGGTGCGGAAAATGTCATTCCCGGGGTCAAACATGTGATGTGTAACTTCAGGTTTTCAACGGAAGTAACTGTTGATGAACTGAAACAACGCCTGATCGCCATTCTGGACAAACATGAACTGGATTATGAGATCACCTGGCGCTGCTCCGGCCAACCTTTCCTCACCGCAGAAGGCAAACTCGTCGAAGCAACCCAGACAGCGATTAAGGATGTCATGGGGTACGAAACAGAATTATCGACTGCGGGCGGCACTTCTGATGGACGCTTTATTGCCCCGACTGGATCACAGGTGATCGAACTTGGACCCTTGAATGACACGATTCATAAGATCAATGAATGTGTGGCTGTGGATGATCTGGAAAAATTAGCTGAGATTTATGAAGGGATGTTGCAGCGATTGTTGAGCTAATTGGCTCTTGTATTAATATTTAATACAAATCATTTTATCAGGAGAGATTTCATGCCAAGAAATACATCAGTCACACTAGGCGATCACTTTGATAACTTTGTTGGTGAAAAAATAGCACAAGGTCGGTTCCAGTCCGTCAGTGAAGTCGTTCGCGCAGGCCTCCGCAAACTCGAAGAAGATGAAATCAAACTTCAGGCTTTGAGAGAGAAATTACAGGCTGGAGAAGATAGCCCAATCGTTGAAAATTTTGATGGTGACCGATTTATTGCATCGATGCATAAGAAACACATCAAATGACATCTGGCTATTTGATTCGGGAGCAGGCACAAAACGATCTTGAAGAAATCTGGTTTTACACATTCAATGAGTGGGGGGGGGTAACCCAAGCTGATAAATATATTCGCCAACTCCTGTCACGGTTTAAATGGATCTCGGAAAATCCGACACTTGGAAAAGCGCGAGATGATGTGAAACATGGCTATTTCGCTTTCCCTGAAGGAATGCATGTGGTTTTTATATGATCATCAATAATCACATTAAGATTATTGGGGTTCCTCATCAAAGTATGGATATCGTTTCCTATTTTGAAAATACAGATTAGGCTCTTGAGGTCGGCTACTGATCAAGGTGATCCAGTCATCAATTATTGTCGGATTACGCTATTGCTAATCTGACCTACAAAGCTGGGGAACACATGGGCGATTACATCCCCGGATTCCACAAGCTACATCCAGGCTACTTTCAATACCAAAGCCCGGTCAAATGCCAACGCGGTCGCCGAATTCGAGTTTGC
>JALSSM010000323.1 GCA_026984275.1 Gammaproteobacteria bacterium | reverse complement strand
GGTCGCACAAAAGATATCAATCTCCCTTATCTGGGCAAACGCTTCGATGAACTTGGCATAGAACTGATCGAGGCGCGAGTCGTTCGTGACGTACCAAAAGAGATTATTCATGCTGTCAATCATCTAAGAAAAAACTGTGATTACGTTTTCACCACTGGCGGCATCGGCCCAACCCACGATGACATCACGACAGACTGTATTGCCGAAGCCTTCGGCGTTGAGGTTGAAAGAAATCAGCAAGCATTAAAGTGTCTGACCGACTGGTACGGAAAAGATAAGGTCAACGACGCACGTCTGAAAATGGCTAATATTCCAGTGGGAGCAACGCTGATCGACAATCCTGTCAGCGGTGCTCCTGGTTATCGGATTCAGAATGTCTATGTTTTTGCAGGTGTGCCCAGGATCATGCAGGCCATGTTTGAAGGCATCGCTTCCGAACTCACCGGGGGCGATCCGGTGATCACAAAAACCATCAGCGCCCACATGCAGGAAAGCCAGATCGCACCTGCTTTAGAACAGCTACAGGATGAATTTCCAGACATCAACATTGGCAGTTATCCTTTCTACAGAAACAAACTTTTTGGTGTGAGTGTTGTTTGTCGTGGGACGGATGAAAAAGAACTGCAAAGACTGGATCAAAAATTAAAGACCTTAATGTCCGATCTTGGCGTTGAACTTTTGAAAGAATAAATCAGCATATAGATAAAAAACCGTCTGGTGCCAACGTGGTCGCCAGCATGACATCATTAATGTCAGCATGATCCAGCCAGCTATTAACCTTTCTATGCGCTGGATCCAGCCAGAAAGTCTCTATCAGTTCCTGCAATTTCTGAAAGGAGAAAAGTGCTTCCAGTAGTGTTAATAAGCGATCGCGATTATTAAATTTTTGCGGATAAACGTCAATGATCTTTTTCATTCTGGCGATGGCATGTAGCCCAATCGACAACCCCAGTTCACGAAAAGCCAGACGATAATCTGCTGGTAAATGAAGCTGGTTTTGTGAGAGATACGCCTGCAAACTCAGCTTGATATCAGTTAACAATGCTTCCAGCCTGACGGACTCCGGCCAATCATAAAGACCCACCAACTGGCTGACCCTGCTGGCATCCGTCAACAAACCACCAATGCCCAACGAATCCTGTGTTGCCCATCGTTGTCCCTCACACAGGCTCATCAGATCTGCAATTTCAGATTTAAGATCAAGGTCTTCAGGCTGATCAGAGAATTGTCGTCCTGTGCTCTGTAACTGCTGAAAGGTGATCAGGCCATCCAGAGGATCATGTTGTCCCATGGAAGCGACCAATGGGTGAGAAAGATCGATGCTCATTTTCCAGTACATTCGTTTTGGAGCATTGCCAGCTTGTGAATAGACAAAGGCTGAATGTGCAGTTTTTGCAAGTTCAATTGCCCAGAGACAATACACACGACGACCTGTCACCTGGCTTACCCGACTCAGGGCATGCATCCATTTTGTCAGATAATGGAAATATTGACCGTCGCGTTCCCATTCCAGTTGTTCATCAAAAGGTTCATTGGGTTGTCGCTCATTCATTTTCTTGCCGATACGTAATCCGGCAATGGTTGGATGTCGTCGTGCCTGCTCATCATCCAGTCCACTGAGCCAGCCTTGTTGCTCACTCTCTTTGTGATGTTTGCCTAAAACTTCATGAACCTGATCAACTAACTGTAACGCCAATTGCAGATCATCATGATCACCCGACTGACGAAACAGCTCGAGAAAATTAAAGACGGCAAAAGCATCCGTCCACAGATAACGTCGCGGCTCAACAGATAAATCCGTCAAGCCAGTTGACCTTGCAAAACCTTCCATGATCGCACGTGTGGTCACCGAAACTTGCATGCTTGCCAACCTCCCTGGCTCAAAGACCAAATGGGAACGTGTCGGGTATTCCTCTGGTTGACTCTTTGGTTAGAGGCTCAACGGCACGGGTTTCATCAAACCAGATAAACTCATCAAACTGACGCGGCAAGCAGGCATAGAAATAATGGCTTTGCAGCTCTGTCTCCGGTCGATAGATCACACCGATCGCACGTTCCAGACGTTC
>JALSSM010000322.1 GCA_026984275.1 Gammaproteobacteria bacterium | reverse complement strand
ACAGATTCGATCTTACCGAGTTGTGTCCCCGCATTCACATACACAACTGTTCCGGCCAACATTCCGAGTTGACTCACCCAATAGAAAACAGATGTCTTTAATGGTGTCAGACCCATCACCAGGTTAACAATAAAAAAAGGAAAGACAGGAACCAGACGTAGGGTAAACAAATAAAGGGCACCTTCTTTTTCGATACCTTCGTTTATTGGAATCAATGCGTCTGCAAATTTTGACTGGATAACATCTTTTAGTAAGGTTCGTGAGATGAGGAAAGCCAGTGTCGCGCCAATTGTCGATGCAAAGGAAACCAATATTGTCCCTTTCAGCAACCCAAAAATTGCACCACCTGCCAGTGTCATGATCACAGCACCGGGTAATGACAAAGCGGCCATAATCACATAAGCAATAAAATAGAGGCTCATTGTAAGAACCGGGTAAGTTTGAAATAAATCCTCGATCTCCTGTTTCTGTGATTTCAGATATTGAAGATTAAGATATTGGCTCAGATCAAAAATAAAAAATAAAGCTATCAGGACTATGATCAGGAAAATAATAATTATTTTTTTCATTATTTATTCACCATTAACAGTCCAGTCATAAGGCATGTTTGCCTTAATATTAGCATCAGAAGGTAATTCTTTGTATTGTCTGATAAACACTTCAACACCACCAGGTTGAAAATCTTCCTTAAACCAGTTAAATATTCTGGATATTCTGACCTTGTTACCATCAATTTTTAATCCTTTAGCTGGGTTGGAGAGAAAACGGTTTGTTTGATCATCTAATTGTTCATTCAGGGTATTGGCTGCGTAAGCTTCTGTTCTTAGATCTGGACAACTAACCGATGCACAGACAATTGCCATATGTATTCTTGGATCTCCCAGTGGTCGCAGGATCTCGTGCTCAACTTCATTCAAAGTTACAGTTTTACCACCGATCTGTCCTGCATCCTTCTTCCATACAGACTCAAAAAGGCTACCTACATCCTTGATACTTTTCACAGGCCAATTATCTACAATCGTTTTTAATGCGAGAATATTGTAAGCATTGATATAGAAAGCGAGTTTCTCTTCTTTCGTTGTAAGATTATCGGGCGAGAAGTTTTCAAGCTGTTTTATAACGAGTGAAAAATCTGGATCTTTTTTTAATTGAGAATATTTAACCCAATTTAATTTTGTTCCATGGTGTTCCGCTGGTGAAATATACTTCTTTAATAGCTGATTGTATTGATCCCAGGATGGTTCAGCTGCTAATACTACAACCACCTGACTGAATAAAATTAGTGAGCTAAGAACCTTCCATTTCATTATTTTCATCCTTCATCATAACAGACTCATGTTGAGACTTGGCAAAGATAACTTAGTTCATGAATGTTTTAAAAATATCATAACAGAAGGCACTGAAAGAGATTTTCGATGTCAAAATTATGAGAAGCATAATAATACAGGTGTTCTTAATGAATCATATTTCAAATAAGATTGGACTTGCTTTAGCACATTATCTGGAAAAACCTACCAGAAAATATGATACGGTCTCAGTTACTGAAACCGATATATTACGTTCCTGCCTTTGCAAAGGCGATGTGTTGCTCATTGATGGGAATCAACGGATCAGCGTTGCGATAAAATATATAACTCAGTCGACCTGGTCGCATGCAGCAGTTTATATTGGTAACACAATTTCACCAGTAAAAGATAATACAGAATCTGCAACACTCATTGAGGCTGATTTAACTGATGGTGTGATTGCCGTTCCATTATCTAAATATGCAAATTTGAATACTCGCATTTGTCGTGCAACTGGTCTAACAGAAGAAGATCAGCAGAAAATAATTAAGTTTTTGTTAGACAACCTTGGAGTTCAATATGATCTAAAAAATGTTTTTGATCTGATGCGTTATTTGCTTCCAACTCCCCCTGTCCCAGTACGTTGGCGTAGGCGATTGTTAGCTCTTGGTAGTGGTGATCCTACACGGGCAATTTGTTCTACGCTGATAGCCAGAGCATTTCAATCCATTGGTTATCCAATTTTACCCACAATAAGCAAAGAAAAAGTATCTTCACGGAGAGGATCT
>JALSSM010000321.1 GCA_026984275.1 Gammaproteobacteria bacterium | reverse complement strand
CCACCTGAAGAAGCCGTGTTTTTTAATGAGCAACTACAGTCAGCTAATATTGATCCGGTTTTTCTGATCGCACCCACTTCTACGGAAGAACGGGTTGAAAAAATCTGTCGATCAGCAACAGGTTTTGTTTACTATGTGGCTTTGAAAGGTGTCACCGGGAGTAGCGAGCTGGATACCACTGGAATCAAAGAGAAAATTGATCTGATCAGGAAACATACAGATTTGCCTGTAGGTGTTGGTTTTGGGATTAAGGATGGTGAGACCGCCGCAAACGTGGCAAAAGTCAGTAGTGCCGTTGTTGTTGGGAGCGCCCTGGTTTCAAAAATGGAAGCGTTGAAAGAGCAACCTGAAAAAATTGCTGATGAAATTCGACGTTTCATGGCAGAATTACAATCTGCCATTGATTCGGCTATCTGACAGGAGTTTTTTATGAACTGGTTTACAAATTTATTACCCACAGTCATTCGTACTGAGAGCAAAACAAAAAAATCAATTCCTGAAGGATTGTGGACAAGTTGTAACTCCTGTAAGGAAGTTCTGTATCGCTCCGAACTGGAAAGGAATCAGGATGTCTGTTTGAAGTGTGGCCATCACATGCGGATCAGCGCAAGGAAACGACTGGAACATTTTCTTGATCCAGAAGGGCGTACTGAAATTGCTACTAATGTTTTGCCTGACGATTTTCTTAAATTTAAAGATTTGAAGCGTTACAGGGACAGGTTGACCCAGGCACAAAAAGCAACGGATGAAACCGATGCCCTGATTGTGATGAAAGGTGAAGTGAAGTCAATCCCATTAGTCGCCTGTGCATTTGAGTTTGAATTTATTGGTGGAACCATGGGCTCCGTTGTTGGCGAACGTTTTTTTCAGGCGGCTAATACTTGTCTGGAAGAGAAAATTCCACTGGTATGTTTCTCAGCCAGTGGTGGAGCGAGAATGCAGGAAGCATTGGTGTCGTTGATGCAAATGGCCAAAACCAGTGCTGTACTGGCAAAACTGAGTGAAAATGGCATTCCATACATCTCAGTCATGACGGATCCAACGATGGGTGGTGTTTCTGCCAGTCTTGCGATGCTGGGTGATGTCAATATCGCAGAACCAGGCGCCTTAATCGGTTTTGCCGGACCAAGGGTGATCGAACAAACAGTCGGCCAGACTTTGCCAGAAGGTTTTCAACGTAGCGAGTTTCTGCTGGAACATGGTGCAATTGATATGATTGTTGATCGACGTGAAATGCGTGATCGCATAGCCAGCTTGCTAGCCATGATGACACATCAGACCGCTGCCTGAATCTGTTATGCGTTTTGATAATCTTGCAGACTGGCTGGCATGGCAGGAAACTCTGAGTCTTAATGAAATTGAACTTGGACTCGATCGTTGTCAGTCCGTTGCCGACAGAATGGGATTGGGACAACCGAAGTATGGGTTTGTTAGTGTTTCCGGTACTAACGGTAAAGGTTCCAGTGTTGCCATGCTGAGTACAATCATGCGCCAGGCCAGATATAAAACCGGTGTCTATACTTCCCCGCACCTGATCGATTATAACGAACGAATTCGTATCGATGGAAAGAATGTTTCCGATGAGCTTCTCTGTGAGGCATTTGAGTGCATTGATCAGGCTCGTGGTGAAACCTTACTGACTTATTTTGAATTCGGCACGCTCGCGGCCTATTATATTTTTGAAAAACAAAAGGTTGATTTTGCTGTGTTTGAGGTGGGTCTCGGTGGAAGACTTGATGCGGTGAATATGATGGATGCAGATGTTGCACTGGTGACTTCCATTGCGATTGATCATGTCGACTGGCTTGGGGATACTCGCGACGCCATTGCTCTGGAGAAAGCCGGGATTATGCGATCAGATCATCCTGCGGTCTGTTCTGATCCTGATGCCCCGCAAAGTCTGGTGGCGTACGCCAGAGAAAACAAGGTCGATCTCTTTCTTTTGGGGTCAGATTATGGCTATGAGTTTTCTGATAATGTCTGGACATGGACTGATAAGGAAGTGACCTATAAGGATTTACCTCGACCCAATCTTCGAGGTGATTTTCAGCTGATGAATGCCGCTGGTGTTTTAA
>JALSSM010000320.1 GCA_026984275.1 Gammaproteobacteria bacterium | reverse complement strand
GACGGCAACGGTTACAGCCATGGTTCCCCACTGGATCAGCTTTTGATAGGCCATGCGTTCAGCTCCATGTCTGGCAATGGCGTGGGCGATTTCGTGCCCCATGACGGCACTGAGTCCATCTTCGTTTTTTGTAACATCAAGAATGCCAGTGTAAACAGCAACTTTGCCGCCCGGTAGTGCAAAAGCGTTTGCCTGTTCTGAATCAATAACATTGAATTCCCATTCAAAGCCCGGATCAACATCGGCTGCCGCTATTGCCAGGCGCCGTCCAATTTCCCGAACCTGATCAACAATCTCTCCGCTGGGAATAACGTTTTCCTGACTTAATACCTGTTGGTAGGATTGGTATCCCAGAGCAGCTTCCTCTTCACGGGTCAGATCGACCAGTTGATGTCGCCCAGTCAAGGGAACGGTTTCCTGATTTGAAAACCAGTAATAGGCCAGGTACAAGGCAAAGATAATGATAGGCCAAAGTCTGAACCAGCCGCTGCGACGACGTCGGCCTGGACTTCTTCTGTAACGGGTTCTACCGAAAGGATCTGTGCGCATTTTTATTCCCCCTTACTGAAATGCTTGCAGCATTGTTACAAAAAGTTCGGCGTTCGGGCAAGCTCAGGCAAATCGCCCTTGAGCCCCATGGCTTTTTGCATGATTATTTTTTTTGCAGGTGGACATGAGTTGGCCAGATCCATGCCAAAATTACGTAACCATTGAACAGGTTCCAGCGTTGATCCAAACAGGTGTTTGAAACCATCCATTGTAGCGATCACACTGAGGTTTTCCCCTTTGCGCTGCCGTTCATATTTTCTGAGCAGAGGAAAACGACCGATGTCAGTGTCAGTATTTTTCAGAAGAATTTCAGCCAGAGTTGCGGCATCCAGGATCCCCAGGTTGGCACCTTGCCCGGCCAGTGGGTGAACTCGATGCGCTGCATCGCCGATCAAAGCAACTCTATTTGAAACATAGTTTTTTGCGTGGGCGCGGTTGAGTGGGAAACTGAATCGTCGGCTGGTTTCGAGAACCCTGCCGAGTTTTGAGTCGAAGGCTTCTTCCAGTTCCCGGTGAAAATTATCAGCAGGCATGTCACATAAAACTTGTGCCTGATCAGGCGTTGTTGACCAGACAATTGAGCAGACATGCGGATCGGCCAGTGGCAGGAAGGCCAGTGGGCCGCTTGTCAGAAATCTTTGTCTGGCAACATCATGATGTGCGATCTGTGACTTAACGGAGCAAACAATGGCCGTCTGCTGGTAGTCATGCGTCTTGCTGTCGATGCCAACAAGTTCACGGACGCGTGAATGAGCGCCATCGGCTCCGACAATCAGTTTTGATTTGAGACGTTTGCCGGAGTCGAGAAAGACTTCAGCATGATCAGTTTGAACTTCAATCTGATCAACTTTTTCCGGGCAAAGCCAGCGGACGTTGTCCATCTCTGCGATCACTTTAATCAGCGCGTTTTGAATCGGTTGGTTCCCGATAATATAACCCAGCGTCGGCTCACATAATGATTTGCTATCGAAATGGATTGATCCGGAACCGTTGGCATCCCAGACTTCCATTTCCCGGAAATGTCCCATTGGTTGTGATTCCAGTTCGTCCCAGATCCCGGCAGATCTAAAGACCTGCTCGGAGGCACGGGTGATCGCAAACACGCGTGGATCGGGTTGTTCCGGATCATGAACTCTGGATTCGATAATGCCGATCTTCAGATCTGATTGCCCGGACAGGGCGGCCATGATCCCACCTGAGACTGCACCACCAACAATGATCAGATCATAATCAATCTTCGCTATATTCATAACGATAAACCTCTTACCAGACGTGGCGGTTCGCCTGCCAGTCCCATTGCTCGTTTGCTCAATGCTCGTTTAGCGGGTGGAAATAGATCAACGCCCAACATGGCCAGATTGCGAAAGGTGATCAGAAAAGGATTGTCATTGTAGAAAATTTTTGTCAGCCCATCGCTGAAACGGATCACCTGCTGGTGATCTCTGATTCTGGATTGTGCATAAGTTTCCAGTAACTCAGGTGAGGCGATATCTTTACCGTTGCGGATGGTATTGACGATCAATTCGGC
>JALSSM010000319.1 GCA_026984275.1 Gammaproteobacteria bacterium | reverse complement strand
GAATAGGCTCCAGAAGGTGCGAGCAATACGGCTGCAATCAAACTTGTCTTAAATAGTTTTTTATCAAATAACATTTTTACCCTCCTTAGGGATACTATTAATGAATGATCAGCAGTATGCTCATGATAGGTAACAAGTGTGTGACAGAAATATTACATTTTGATGACAGAACGGATTAAGAATTCATTTCTAATGACCAGTCAAAAAAACTGACATGAAAAGCCGGTTTCTTTATGTATGGCATCGCCAAGGGGATTATTCGTACACCCATGAGCTCCACCCCGCCAGGGCCAGCCTGTCGTCGTTCAATTTTGTTCCAGACAAAATTGTCGAAACTGAGGGTTCTCATCATCTACAAACGCCACACATAAAAAAACCGACTTAAAAGCCGGTTTCTTTATGTATGGCGTCCCCAAGGGGATTCGAACCCCTGTTGCCGCCGTGAAAGGGCAGTGTCCTAGGCCTCTAGACGATGGGGACAGTAAACTGTCATATTCAGGAACCTTAAAAGATTCTGGTGGAGCTAGGCGGGATCGAACCGCCGACCTCTTGCATGCCATGCAAGCGCTCTCCCAGCTGAGCTATAGCCCCTGAACGAGGCGGCAAATTTACGCTAGTGAGCCTTGCTCGTCAAGAGAATTTATCGATTTTTTTGGTTTTTTATGTCTGATGTTTGAACCAGGTCATTTTTATCAGGCAGGAGTCCAATTTTCTCTTTATTACTGAGAACATGATAAACGGCTGCATTAACTCTCTTGCGAAAGTTGTCGTCCTGTTTCATCCATTGTGAAATGGCTTCCTTCATGAGTACCGCTTTTTGAGGATAGGTCATCATGAGCATATCATTACCGGCATCGAGTGCACTGCGAGTTAAACCAAGAACCTGTGCATTGTTTGTTGTTTTACCTTTTTTCTGTATCCATGATCGCAAGGCTGTGCCCCACAGATCATCTGTCATCAGGATGGCGTAAGGGTGAGATTGTCTTGCAAGATTGACCAGTTTTCTGGACATCACTGCGGGGGCATCAGCAAACTTCTCATATTGAACACTTGAGATCATGACACCAAGCACGTCTGTTGCGAGGCTTTGAAAAGGCAAAATATTTTTCTTTACCTGCTGTAATGACGCCTGGCTGATGGCTACTTCATGATCGGAGTTGGTTTGCACATCATAGCCCGGAAAATGCTTGCTGACACTTCCAATTCCATAGGATTGAAATCCGGAAATATAGGCACCGGCTTTTGGAACGATCTGTTCTATTCCTGTCCCAAAAGATCGCTGTTTTCTTGCCATAAATGCTTCATCACCCATGTAATCCACACCGGGATCCAGTACGGGCGCAAGATTCAGATTAATACCCAGGTCATGTAATGCTGACGCCATTCTTGCTGCATGATCTTCTATTTTCTTATTGGGCCATGTGCTCAATGTTTTGGCAGAAGGTGTTTTCCTCCAGCCCGGTAATAATTTCATCCGATTTACACGGCCACCTTCCTGATCAATACTGACAAAAACACCTGTTTTTGACAATGCCTGCACTCTCTTCAAATCAAATTTTAACTTGTCGGCATCCCTGAGCATGTTTTGCATGATCAGAACACCACCAAACTCATGTTCGAGGATAAATTCGGGCGTCGTGTAATAGACCAGAATTAATTGTGCTGCCTTCTGCTCATCGGTCATATTCTGCATGATCAGATCGACTTGTTGAGTCGCAAAAACAGTTTGACAACACAGCAACAGGAACCCGGACAGCAATAAAGATTTCATTATTTTTTGATCAACATTCTTAATCAGTAAAATCGATCAGCCCTTTTGTTCCATTTTGGCCCAGGTATCACGAAGAGTGACAGTACGGTTAAAAACCAGTTTGCCTTCACGACACAGCTCTGAATCTGCACAGAAATAGCCTTCCCTTTCAAACTGATAAACAGTGCCCGGAACTGCTTCAGCCAGACCGGCTTCAACATAACAATGGGTCAGTGTTCTCAAAGACCGGGGATTTAGATGAACCATGTAATCCTCAACTTCTTTATCACTGTCCGGATGCGGATGGTTAAATAATCGATCATAAAGTCGT
>JALSSM010000318.1 GCA_026984275.1 Gammaproteobacteria bacterium | reverse complement strand
CGGCAAGACTACACCTCGGCTTCATGGATATGAATGGTGAGCTGGGGCGAAATTTCGGTGGACTTGGTCTGACCCTGGAGGGCATCAATACTCGTCTTAGTGTTCATGAATCTGACAAGGTAACAGCCAATGGCGCCTCTTCGAAAAGAGCGATCAAATACGCAAAACTGTTGCTGGAAAAATATGCCCCGGATCGAAATGTTCATATCGACATACATGAGGCTATACCCGAACATGACGGGTTGGGTTCAGGAACTCAGTTAGGGTTGGCTGTCTGCTCGGCGATCTCACATCTGTTCGATCTGGATATTGATATCACCACCATTGCAAAACTGACCGACAGGGGAGCCCGATCAGGGATCGGTGTGGGTGCATTTCAGCAGGGTGGCTTCATTGTCGATGGTGGCCGCGGTGGTAAAACGATCGTCCCGCCGGTGATATGCAGGATGGCCTTTCCAGAACAATGGCGTCTGATCCTGATCTTTGATAACCGGAAAAGTGGTTTGAGTGGAGCCTCCGAGAAAGCGGCCTTCAAAAAACTGCCACCGATGGATCCCGGCATTTCTGCGAATCTGTGTCGTACAGTTATGATGCGAGTTCTGCCGGCACTGGTTGAGTCAAATCTTCATGACTTCGGTAAAGGGATTACTTATGTCCAGCAACGGGTGGGCGACTATTTTGCCAACTATCAGGGAGGCCGCTACAGTAGTCACCTGGTGGCAGATGCGCTAAGCTGGATGGAAGATCAGGGAGTCGTGGGTATCGGGCAGAGTTCATGGGGGCCTACCGGATTTGCTATTATCGAGAACGAGATCGAAGCAAGTCGGCTGGTAAAAAAAGCCTCAAAAGTCAGCCATAAGGCACTGAGCTTCAAGGTTTATAAGGCCTCTAACAAAGGGGCAAATATAGAAATTTCAGACAAGGAAATATCTGATCAGGCGGCGAATGAATAGTCATCAGTTATTTCTTAAAAGATAGAAATCAGATTAAAGGAAAATGAAGAATGAAATGTGAAGATCCTTTTTTATTACATATGTTCAATCCGACAAAAAATGTCAGTCCGTTTGACGTAAACATGGCTTATGAGGCCGATTTTGATGGTGTTATTCCCTATACAGATGTGGAACTGGGTGATATCCATGGCCTGACTCAGGACACGATCTTTTCACGTGGTCCAACCGGCGTAAAACGCACCAGTATTTTTATAGGTGGTCGTGATTTTTCATTGGCACTGGACATGTTGAAGCGTGCAAAAACAGCGATGGTACCACCCTTTGAAGTCTCAGTATTTGCCGATCCCAGTGGTGCCATCACAACAGCAGCGGCGATTGTCGCCAGTATAGAACGTTGGATTGAAAAACAGGGAAAAGGAACTTTGGAAGGTAAGAATCTCGATATAATCGGAACGGGTCCAGTTGGCGTTTGTGCAGGTGTACTCGCTGCGAACTGCGGCGCAAATGTTTCCCTCGTAAGTTATCTTGGGCCTGAAGTTGGCCAGGAATTAGCCGAAGAGTGCTGTACGAAATTTGGTGTCAAAATGGAGGGTGCCGGGAGTCGGACAGATGAGGAAATAGCTTCTTTTCTGGATGACTCACATGTTGTGATCGGTGCGGCGAAAGCGGGTATTCAGGTGTTACGCACAGACCAGTTGAACAATGCCAAAAATCTGATCGTAGCTGCCGATGTCAATGCTGTTCCTCCTCTGGGGATCGAAGGTGTTGAGGTAAATGACATGGGCAAAGTGATCGAATCCACACCAGAAAACGCTGTGGGAATTGGCGCACTTGCCATTGGTGATATTAAATACAAAGTTCATTATCAACTGTTCAAAATGATGGTCGATGAGAAGGCCAAGCCGATCTATATTGACCATGAAGAAGCCTTCAAAGTAGCCAGAACGATTGCCGCCGAAAGAATCAAATGATCGTTATCTGGTGATCAGCCTGTCAGCCCGTGCGTTGGCAGGTTCACTTTCGACGGCGGGCTTTTCTGTTGCGGCCATTGATCTTTATGGTGATCAGGATCTTTGTCAGATCCCGAATTTGGACAATTATCAAAAAATCCCCATTTTTGATACACCAAATC
>JALSSM010000317.1 GCA_026984275.1 Gammaproteobacteria bacterium | reverse complement strand
TGAACTGCTGGACAAGTTAGTAGAGATTGCAAAAGAATGTCCAAATTCCAGTATAGAAGTTGATGGGCACACGGATGCAAGAGGAACCAAAGCCCATAATCAGTGGCTTAGTGAATCTCGTGCTAATGCTGTTGTTGACTACCTGAAAAAACATGGCGTTACCTCAAATAAGCTCCGTGGCGTTGGCTATGGTGAACTTAAACCAATTGCTGATAACTCAACTCGTCAAGGGATGGCAAAAAATCGGCGTATAGAATTTAAAGTCGGGGAGAAATAAAAAATGGGCTACTTAATAACACAAATAATCATCTGTCTCCTGCTTGCTGCATTAATTGGTGCGATAGTTGGATGGTGGCTACGAAAATTCTGTTGTCAGCGAGATCTTGCTGCATTAGAGGATGAGTATAGCCTCAGGTTAGCGAAGCTGGAGGCTGATCGGGACAGTTATAAAAGTCAATGTGGCGAACTGACCACCAGCCTTACAGAATGGGAGAATGAAGCAGAAGCCAGTGGTGCGATTGCCGGTCATGCCGCCTCCCAGACCAGTGCTGGTAGCGCGCGGTCAGGTTGGCCTTATCCTGTTGAAGAGGTAGAGGGTATAGGACCAACTTACGGTAATCGATTACGTGCTATCAAAATTGAAACAACAGAACACCTGCTCGAACAATGTTGTGAATCTGCTCAACAAACAGAAGCAGCAAAACACGTTAAAGTCGAACCGTTTGTTGTCGGAAAATGGGTGAGTATGTCCGATCTGATGCGGGTCCCGGGAATTCGTGGTCAGTATGCCGAATTGCTGGAAGCCTCTGGTATTGCATCTGTTGGTGAAATGGCCCGCCAGGAAGGTGCTGTTCTTGCTGCAAAAATGGCCAGAGTCAATGCCGAAGAACATCGAACGCAATCCGTCCCTGATCCTGAAACAGTCAGTGGCTGGATCACGAACGCAAAAGGATTACCTACCAGGATAAAAAGTCTGGTGCCAAAATAAGATTGGCCAGGTTAGTTTGTAGCAAATCAGGTCGGTTTTTCCCGGCCTTGCTTTGAATTTATAACTGATTTTTATCGAATGTACTCTTTATGTATGGCAGTCGAGTAGAAACGTCGCTCGGGAATTGATTTCCATGCACTCTCACTGTATGCTTCCCGCCGCTATCTTTACCCTGAGGTATGAAATAAATGCGTAAACCACTGGTTGCGGGCAACTGGAAAATGAATGGTACTCTTGAAAGTATCACGCCACTTGTCGAAGGAATAAAACAGGGGCTTACAAGTATCAATAATGTTGAAGTTTTAATTTGTCCTTCATTTGTTTACCTCTCGAATGTGTCTGATTTAATCGAGGACACGTCGATTTTACTGGGTGCACAAAATGTATCTCAGGAGGATGAAGGGGCTTTTACCGGTGAAATATCCTGTAACATGCTTAAGGATTTTGATTGTCAGTATGTGATCATTGGTCACTCGGAACGCCGTAGTTTGTATGGTGAAAGCAGTGAACTGGTGGCAGAAAAATTTATTCAGGTACAAAAAAGCGGTTTAACTCCGATTCTTTGTGTCGGTGAATTGCTGGAAGAGCGTGAAAGTGGAGAAACAGAGGCTGTGATCGGCCAGCAATTGCGTGCAGTACTGGATAAAGTCGGTGCTGAAGGTTTCCAACAGGCTGTAATAGCTTACGAACCCGTCTGGGCCATAGGTACAGGTCTGACAGCAACACCGGAGCAGGCACAGGAAGTACATGGTTTTATCCGTGATCTGGTGGCAGAATATGAATCAGACCGCACGGTGGCAGAACAGGTTCGAATTTTGTACGGTGGTAGTGTAAAACCAGATAATGCAAAAGAAATATTTGCGAAGCAAGATATTGATGGTGGTCTGATCGGTGGTGCCGCCCTTAAATCAGAAGATTTTCTTGGAATTTGCCAGGCTGCAAATGGTTAGCCTGAGCACAACGGAGTAAGTAATGCAGTCGATTTTATTAATCATTCATATAATCATGGCCCTTGCCCTGATTGGGTTGATCCTGATTCAACATGGCAAAGGTGCCGATGCTGGTGCCGCATTTGGAAGTGGGGCATCATCAACAGTCTTTGGTTCAACCGGATCAGCTTCTTTTCTGACTCGGGCGACGGGTATATTGGCATTTGTATTCTTTGCTAACAGTTTTTTTCTGTCATATCTTTCAACAACTGGCGTTGAAAAAAAGAGTCTGATGGAAAAGGTACAGGTTTCAGATGAAATTAATACGAAAACTGTCGATACTAAGACGCTGAATCCTCAACAGGAAACAGATCTTCCTGTACCTGCTGAACAAACAGGTAAATCAGATTTGCCAGTTGTTCCAGAATAAAAAAGTAGATAAAGAATTAGCCGATGTGGTGGAATTGGTAGACACGCTATCTTGAGGGGGTAGTGGCGTAAGCCGTGCCGGTTCGACTCCGGCCATCGGCACCATTTCTTAAGGTGCATATCACTGTTTCATTGTATGATATTGTTACAGATGATTATGCTGCATAATATATGTGTAGCGGATCCGGTATTCACTATAAGTGTGTCCAAAACTATGTTAGAACAGTACATACCAGTGTTAATCTTTCTCGGTGTTTCAACCGCCATTGGTATTATTTCACTTGTCCTTGGTCATTTGATCAGTCCTACCCGGCCAGATGAAGAAAAAAACTCTCCCTATGAATGCGGTTTTGAGGCTTTTGAAGATGCCCGAATGAAGTTTGATGTCCGTTATTACCTGGTTGCAATTCTGTTTATTATTTTTGATCTGGAAATTGCTTTTTTGTTTCCGTGGGCGACGGTGCTGGATGAGTTAGGTATGTTTGGATTTACGGCCATGATGATCTTTCTCGGTATTCTGGTGATCGGTTTTATTTACGAATGGAAAAAAGGAGCACTGGAATGGGAATAGAAGGTGTTCTTGAAAAAGGTTTTGTCACCACATCGGTGGATAACGTTGTCAACTGGGCTCGTACCGGATCCTTATGGCCCATGACATTCGGACTTGCCTGTTGTGCCGTAGAAATGATGCAGGCGGGTGCTTCCCGTTATGACATGGATCGTTTTGGTGTTGTATTCCGGCCCAGTCCACGGCAGTCAGATTTGATGATCGTTGCAGGAACACTGGTGAATAAAATGGCTCCGGCTCTGCGTAAAGTTTATGATCAAATGGCCGAACCACGCTGGGTGATCTCAATGGGTTCCTGTGCCAATGGTGGTGGTTATTACCACTATTCCTATTCTGTCGTTCGTGGTTGTGATCGCATCGTTCCCGTTGATGTTTATGTGCCGGGTTGTCCTCCAACGGCTGAAGCCTTGCTATATGGGATTATCCAATTACAGAAAAAAATTAAACGGACAAACACCATTGCCCGACCGTCAATAGAAGACAACTCACAATGATCCACGGAATTGATCCCGCTGTTGATAATCTTTGTGCTCGCCTTGAGGAACGTTTCTCTGAGGTCACGGGCCATTGTGAAATAATCGTTGATCAGATCATCATGAATATTCCGGCTGACGCACTGATCGAGGTTGCTACGGCTTTACGTGCTGAGGAAGAATTTGCTTTTGATCAGTTAATGGATTTATGTGGTGTTGATTATTCTGCCTATGGAGAAGTTGACTGGCAGACGCAAACAGCCACTAGCTCAGGTTTCAGCCGGGCTGTGGAATCTCATGCATTGAAGATTGCAAGTCAGGCTATAGATAAGCGATTTGCCATCATTTACCAACTGTTATCGCTAAAAAATAATCAACGTTTGCGTTTGCGAGTTTTTGCTGACGGAGAACCTCCTGTCATACCTTCAGTTGTCTCAATCTGGAATTCGGCTGACTGGTATGAAAGGGAAGCATTTGATCTGTTTGGTGTCCTGTTTGATGGGCATCCGGATTTGCGACGTATTCTGACAGACTATGGTTTCATTGGTCATCCATTCCGTAAGGATTTTCCACTGGAAGGCAATGTGGAAGTACGTTATGACGAAGAAAAAGGTCGGGTGATCTATCAACCCGTCACCATAGAAAACCGGGTTCTGGTTCCACGTGTGATCAGAGATGATGGACGATTTGGTTCTCCCGAGATTGAGGGTTCTGATCATGCCTGAAATCAAAAACATGACCTTGAATTTCGGACCTCAACATCCCGCAGCACATGGTGTATTACGTCTGATTTTGGAAATGGATGGCGAGGTTATAGAACGTGCTGATCCACACGTAGGTCTTTTACACCGTGGAACAGAAAAGCTCGCTGAGAGCAAACCCTACAACCAAAGCATCGGTTACATGGATCGACTGGATTACGTTTCCATGATGTGTAATGAGCATGCTTACGTTAATGCCATCGAGAAGCTGATCGGTATTGAGGCACCTGTCCGTGCCCAATATATTCGCGTTATGTTCGATGAGATAACCCGCATACTGAATCACCTGATGTGGCTCGGTACACACGCTCTGGATGTTGGTGCGATGACGATGTTTCTTTATTGTTTCCGTGAACGTGAAGACCTGATGGATTGTTATGAAGCTGTCTCTGGTACACGTATGCATGCAACCTATTATCGACCCGGCGGTGTCTATCGCGATCTCCCGGATTCCATGCCGCAATATGAAGTCTCGAAGTGGAAAGGTAAACGTCGGGTTAAACAGCTGAATGAAAACAGACAGGGCAGCTTGCTGGATTTTATTGATGACTTTGTTAAACGTTTTCCGTCTTGTGTTGATGAATACGAAACTCTGTTAACGGATAACAGGATCTGGAAACAAAGGACGGTTGATATTGGTGTTGTCAGTCCTGAGCGTGCAAAACAAATGGGTTTTTCAGGACCCATGCTTAGAGGGTCAGGCATAGAATGGGATCTGCGCAAAAAACAACCCTATGAAGTTTATAATCAACTGGATTTTGATATCCCCGTAGGTACAAATGGAGACTGTTACGATCGTTATCTGGTACGTGTTGAAGAGATGCGTCAGTCAAACCGGATTCTCAGACAGTGTGTGGACTGGCTACGAAAGAATCCAGGCTCCGTCATGCTTGATGATCATAAACTGAATCCACCGAAACGCGAAGATATGAAAGAAGATATGGAAGCGCTGATCCATCATTTTAAACTGTTCACCGAAGGTTATTGCGTTCCAGCGGGTGAAGTTTACTCAGCGGTTGAACACCCTAAAGGAGAATTCGGGATCTATCTGATCTCTGATGGGGCGAATAAGCCGTACCGTGTCAAGATCCGGGCGGCAGGTTTTGCACATCTTTCAGCGATCAACGAAATGGTTAAAGGTCATATGCTGGCTGATGTTGTGACTGTCATTGGTACGCAAGATATTGTGTTCGGGGAGATTGATCGATGACGGCTTCAGTTCTGTCTACACACGCAATCGAAGTGATCGATGGCTGGCTGGAAAAATTCCCGGCCGATCAAAAGCAATCTGCTGTGTTGGGAGCACTGCGGGAAGTGCAACATGAAAATAATGGTTTTCTGACCATAGAACTTATGGATGCCGTGGCGGATTATCTTGAGATGCCAAAGATTGCCGTTTATGAAATAGCAAGTTTTTATTCCATGCTGGAAACGGAACCCGTTGGCCGACACAGTATTTCCGTGTGCAACAATATTTCCTGCATGTTGAATGGTGCGGATGATCTGATCGAGCATATCGAAAAAAAATTAGGTATAAAAATCGGGGAAAGTACAGAAGATGGCCAGTTTTATCTTAAAAGAGAGGAAGAATGTCTGGCCGCCTGTTGTGGCGCCCCGATGATGATGATCGATCACATTTATTATGAAAATCTGACAATCGAGAAAGTTGATGAGATTCTGGATAAGTTGAAAGATGAGTAGTGAAGTCAATAACATTGAGCTTAACCAGACCTGCTATGAAACTTTGCAGTTTGATGAACCATGGTTATTGGAGAATTATTTTTTCCTGGGTGGTTATGAAGCATGGAATAAAATTCTGGATGAGAAAATACCACCTGAGCAGATCATTGAAGACATAAAAACTTCTGGTTTGCGTGGACGCGGTGGTGCTGGATTTCCAACCGGTGTGAAGTGGAGTTTTATGCCAAGAGTCGGTGGCCAGAATTATATTATTTGCAACTCGGATGAAAGCGAACCTGGAACCTGTAAGGATCGAGATATTCTACGATTTAATCCACATGCGTTAGTTGAAGGTATGGCCATTGCAGGTTATGCCATCAGCGCGACAGTTGGATATAACTACATGCGTGGCGAGTTCATGGATGAACCTTATAAACGTTTTGAGAAAGCAGTTCGGCAAGCCTACAAGTATGGTCTTTTAGGCAAGAATCTGAAAGGAAGCGGTATTGATTTTGATCTTTATCCAGTGTTAGGTGCAGGAGCCTATATCTGTGGTGAAGAAACGGCTTTGCTGGAATCGCTGGAAGGCAAGAAAGGACAGCCCCGCTTTAAACCACCATTTCCAGCTGGTTATGGTCTATATGGACGACCTTCAACGATCAACAATACTGAATCATTGGCTTCAGTTCCAACGATATTACGGAAAGGACCGCAGTGGTTTGCCGATATGGGAAAACCAAACAATGGAGGTACTAAAATTTTCTCAGTGAGTGGCCATATCACCAAACCAGGGAATTATGAGGTGCCTATGGGGATTCCGTTTAAAGACTTGCTTGAACTGGCCGGTGGGATGCGTGAAGGGCGAACATTAAAGGCTGTTATCCCAGGCGGCTCCTCAGTACCGGTTGTTCCTGCAGAAATCATGATGGAAACAGAGATGGATTATGATTCTATTTCGAAGGCGGGTTCAATGCTGGGTTCCGGTGCGATGATCGTCATGGATGATACAACCGATATGGTTAAAGTATTACAAAGACTATCTCGTTTTTATTATGCCGAGTCATGTGGTCAATGTACGCCTTGTCGAGAAGGAACAGGCTGGTTATACAGAATGCTGACCCGCATAGTCGAAGGAAAGGGGCAACCGGATGATCTGGAAAAACTGGAAGATATTGCAGGTAAAATCGCAGGTCGAACAATCTGTGCATTGGGTGATGCTGCTGCCATGCCTGTCCAGGGAATGTTGAAACACTTTATGCCTGAGTTTGAGCACTATATAAAACATGGTCATAGCATGGTAAAACCAGTTCGTGGAGAAGCTGCCTGATGCCTGATCAACCGATAACCATTGAAGTCGATGGTAAAAAAATCCAGGCACGTAAGGGTGCTATGTTGATCGAGGCAACCGATACTGCAGGGATTACTGTTCCAAGATTTTGCTACCATAAAAAGTTGTCTGTCGCAGCCAACTGTCGCATGTGTATGGTGGAAGTTGAAAAGGCACGGGGACCTGTTCCGGCCTGTGCAACACCGGTTATGGATGGTATGAAAGTTTTTACCAAATCGAAACTGGCAAAAGAAGCTCAGAAAGGCACCATGGAATTTCTGCTGATCAATCATCCATTAGATTGCCCGATCTGTGACCAGGGTGGTGAATGTGAGTTACAGGATCTTGCGGTCGGTTATGGTAGTGACGTCTCCCGTTATTCAGAAGCAAAACGTGTTGTCAAAGATAAAAATATTGGGCCATTGATCCAGACGGATATGACGCGCTGTATTCACTGTACACGATGTGTTCGTTTTGGTGATGAAGTTGCTGGTATGCGTGAAATGGGAGGTACCGGACGTGGTGAGGATATGCAGATCGGGACCTATATCGAAAAAACGATCAGTTCAGAATTGTCCGGCAATATAATTGATCTCTGTCCAGTCGGGGCGCTGACTTCCAAACCTTATCGATATTCTGCTCGGGCCTGGGAACTGCGTCAACATGACAGCATAGCGCCACATGATGCAGTTGGATCGAATGTTCATGTACATGTCAAAGAAAATACCGTTAAAAGGGTTGTGCCAAAAGAGAATGAAGCGATCAATGAAGTCTGGATTTCTGATCGTGATCGTTTTAGTTATGAAGGATTAAATAGCGAGAAACGACTGGATAAACCCATGATCAAGGTGAATGGAAACTGGCAAGAAACTGACTGGGAGTCCGCGCTGGATTTTACTGTGAAGGGGCTGAATAAAATCATCGGTACACAAATCGGGGCTTTGGCTTCACCGACCTGTACGGTGGAAGAACTTTATTTATTCCAGAAGTTATTGCGTGGTCTGGCATGTAACAATATTGATCATCGTTTGATGCAGGCTGATTTTACAGATCAGGAACAGCTGCCGGTATTTCCATGGCTTGGACAAAATATCGCTGATCTGGAAGATCTCGACTCAGGCCTGATCATTGGCAGTAATGTTCGTCAGGAATTACCATTGGTGAACTACAGGATCCATAAAGCTGTTGATCATGGAGCAGAATTTTTTGTCGTTAACCCGGCTGATTTTGAATTCAACTGGAAAGCTGTCGGCCGTCTGATCCAGTCACCATCAGCAACCGAAACGGTTCTGGCTGGTATTGTTAAGGCATTGATCAACATTGAGAGTGTCACTGATCATGAAGTTGAAGAGCTTCTGAAAGAGACCAGTCCAACTCGAGAACAGACGATCATTGCAGAGCGTTTAGCAAGTGGCGATCAGTCAGCTGTTTTTCTGGGGCACATCGCTTCTGCTTTTCCGAATGCCAGCAAAATTCGTGCACTGGCTGGCCTGATCGCAGAATTAAGCGGTGCAAAACTGGGTTATTTTCCTGAGGCAGCCAATACTTGCGGGGCATGGCTGGCAGGCGTGTTACCTCATCGAGAGGCAGGAGGACGATCCTTAGCACACCCCGGTCTGGATGCCAGAGCCATGTTTGATCAAGGCATGAAGGCTTATGTGCTTCTTGGTACCGAACCCGAATTAGACTGTTTGAACTCCGTTGCCGCTGATCAATCATTGAATGCGGCTGATTTTGTCGTGTCAATTTTTGGCTTTCGATCTGAAAAAATGATGGCCTATGCTGATGTGTTGCTTCCGATGGGATTATTCGCTGAAACTTCGGGTACATTTGTTAATGCAGAAGGTACCTGGCAAAGTTTCTCAGGGGCAGTAAAACCAAGAGGTGAAGCACGACCAGCGTGGAAGATCCTGAGAGTTCTGGGTAACCAGTTTGAGCTTGAAGGGTTTGATTATAATTCTTCAGAAGAAGTTCTCACTGAAGTCCATCATCAGGTGAAAGACGTCACACCTGAAAATCAGCGTAAATGGCTTACCCCAAAAGAAATAAAAGCTGAAGAACGAGGAGTTGAGCTCGTCTTTGATACCCCGATCTATTTTACTGATCCATTGGTGCGGCGGGCATCGGCTTTGCAGCAAATGGAGAACCTGCAAGAAAGTGTGCTGCATATCCATTCAGCTCTGGCCACAAAACTGGGTACTGTCGATGGAGATCTCATCAGAGTGAAACAGGGAGAGCAATCCGTCGAGTTAAAGAGTGTGATTGATGAAACCATGCCAACAAGTTGTGTTATGTGGCGTCGGGGATATAAACCGGAGCCAGATTTTGGTATCAAACCAGGTCAATTCATTCTGGAGAAAGTCAGTTGATGGCTTCGTTACAAATGTGGTTCTCAGGATGGTTGCCTGAACCGATACCTCTGATCCTGACCATTCTGATCAAAATTGTGGCGATTGTTTTGCCAATTTTGGGCTGTGTCGCTTATCTGACATTTGCAGAAAGAAAAATTATTGGTTACATGCAAATGCGAATCGGTCCAAATCGAGTTGGACCAAGAGGCTGGTTACAGCCGATAGCCGATGCGCTTAAACTATTGGCCAAAGAAATAATCTTACCTTCTAGAGCTAATAAGTCCTTATACTTGCTCGGGCCGATTATTACA
>JALSSM010000316.1 GCA_026984275.1 Gammaproteobacteria bacterium | reverse complement strand
CAAAATCTGGATGAGAAGATCCGTATTCTCGGTACAGATGTCAGTGATCTGATCACCACGATTGATCATAATATTTTCACCCATCCGGAAAATCCTTATTTCCAGAGAAAGGTTGCCTACAATGCAATTAACGAGAATTCATTGCCCTTCCTAAGAAAAAAAATCAATCTGACAGCCCAGTCCTGTCTGGAAGAATTAGATCATTTGCTGGCAAACTCTGATAGCGACAGTAATCCAGAGATCACTGAGAAAGGAACACATCGGGTTGGAGTTGGAATATTTTATTTTGAAGAGAAAAATCAGGATGAATTGGAATAGACTGTTAATAACTGCATTATTATTAGTTTTGATCTCGGGCTGCAGCTCCACGCCCATAAAACAGGAAGGAGGGATCGGTGGAACCGGACATACGAAAGAATGTAGTGAACACGATGAAGAGTGTCATGAAAAATAGAATCTCCCTGTTTCTTTTAATATCTCTAACATTTTATCTCCCAGTTGTTTTTGCAGGAGCTCAGTGTGATCAGGATGGAATCTGGCTACAAGTACTTGGATCTGGTGGCCCCGAAGTTCAGGACAAACGTGCATCCAGTAGTTATCTGATCTGGGTCGATGGCAAGGCGAGAATCATGGTGGATGCCGGTGGAAGTGCAGGATTACGTTTTGGGGAAAGTGGTGCAGCGTTCAGAGATCTTTACACCATTCTTTTCACACACATGCATGTTGATCACACCGCCGCCCTGCCCGTTCTAATCAAATCTGCTTTTTTTGAAAATCGTCAGAATGATCTCGTTATACTAGGGCCTAAAGGAAATGATCGAATGCCTTCCACTTCAGAGTTTCTTGCCTCGATGTTTAGTTCTGATCATGGAGCTTACCGTTATCTGGGTAGCCATTTAACCAAAGAAGATAATGGTGACTGGAAAATTATCTGTAGAGACCTTGATTACTTGCCTGCCAAACCAAACGCGTTAAAAAAAGTACAATCAGTTGATAACGGAATATCCATACAATCGATACCAGTGAACCACGGTCCAATACCCGCCATTGCCTGGCGCGTTGATATCAATGATTTATCAATTACCTTTAGTGGAGACACCAGCAATCAATGGGATACGTTAGAAAAACTGGCAAAGAATACTGATATTCTTGTGGCTCATAACGCAATCCCTGAAGGAACAACCGGTGTTGGCCGTAGACTGCACATGCCACCATCAGAAATCGGAAAAATTGCCAACAACGCACAAGTGAAACACCTCATTCTGTCTCATCGTATGATGCGTACTTTGGGTAGAGAAGAAAAGACTATAGGTATCATAAAAGAAAAATATAAAGGCCGGATCAGTTTTGCCAATGATCTCGATTGTTTTAAACCCTGATCGGGAAAATAACCAATGCCTTCAAGAGAACCTGATAGAAAATTCTGTAAACACCCGGCCAAAAAATTCTTTTTAGCAACTCGTCCTGCCTTTCTTCTGGCAACGTTGGTACCCGTATTACTTGGCCTGGCTTACACCCACTGGAAAGGGTTTGAATTAAATATCTGGAATGCTTTCTTAACCATTATCGCAGCTCTTTCACTACATGCAGGTGTAAACGTGCTTAATGATTATTACGATTCGCTGAATGGAACAGATGACAACAATGAAGAGCGAATTTTTCCTTTCACCGGCGGTAGTCGTTTCATTCAGAATGGCGTGATCTCTCAATTTCAAACACTGAGATTCGGGATCTATCTCATTATGCTGGTTGTATTGATTGGCGTGTATCTGATCGGTCAGACGGGGTTGTCTTTGTTCTTACTTGGTATTTTCGGTATTTTTATTGGCTGGGCTTATTCCGCCCCACCTTTACAACTCAATAGTCGAGGACTCGGTGAGATCACAGTCCTTACAGGCTTTACACTTTTACCTCTTGGAAGTTGGCTGGTACAAACTCATCAGTTGTCTATCGAATTGATTCTGATCGCTCTGCCATCAGGTCTACTCACACTCAATCTTCTTTATATCAACCAGTTTCCTGATCGTAAGGCCGATATAAAGGCAGGAAAATTACATTGGGTAGCACGATTAGATCCACTCATTGCGCGTTGG
>JALSSM010000315.1 GCA_026984275.1 Gammaproteobacteria bacterium | reverse complement strand
GTTCGCCACCTTCGACAGTAACCCTGGGACGAACCGTTTTATGATCAACGTGTACCTTACCTTCCAGGATCCAGTTTTTCAGGCTGGATCGGGAGTAATCAGAAAAAACTTCCGCCAGCGCGCGATCGAGTCGCCAACCAGCGAAATTTTCCGGAATAATAGCGGTCAAATAAATTGGATCAGTCATAATCGCACGAGAGTGTATCAGGAAGCCGTCCTTCTGGGCTAAAATACGCTGATGAATGTAATGATAAATGACAAAATGAAAAAAATATTAATTTTAAGTTTGATGATAGTGGTTTCTGGTTGCTCTCTGTTTCCTGAAAAGGAAGGCGATACAACAGAGAGCTGGTCGGCTGAAAGGCTTTATTTTGAAGCAAAGGATGCGATGGACTCTGGTAACTACAACCATGCCGTTGAACTTTATCAAAAGTTGCAGGCCAGATTTCCCTTCGGAAAGTTTTCAAAACAGGCACAACTGGACATGGCTTATTCCTATTATAAACAGGATGAAACCGCCGCATCCGTTGCTGCCGCTGATCGCTTCATTAAACTTTATCCGACACATCCAAGGGCTGATTATGCCTACTACATTAAAGGGCTTGCGTTGTTTAATCAGGGGAAAGGCTTTGTTGATCGCTATATTCCCAGAGATGATTCTCAACGTGATCCGGGAGCTGCGCTTGGTTCGTTCCGGGAATTTTCTGAATTGGTTAAACGTTATCCTAATAGTGAATATGTCCCCGATGCACGCCAACGGATGATTTTTTTGCGAAATGGTCTTGCCCAGCATGAAGTGAATGTGGCGGAATATTATATGCGAAGGAATGCTTTTGTCGCAGCTGCAAATCGTGCACGCTATGCGGTAGAAAACTATCAACAGGCTCCGGCAATGCCGAAAGCACTCACGATCATGGCGAAGGCTTACAAAATTTTGGGCATGACTGATCTGTCTAATGACGCACTTCGGGTATTAGAGCAGAACTTTCCAAAATATCCAGGAATTGCTGAAGTGCGGGAGACTCGGGTTAAATAAACATCCCGGAGTCAGCTAGTTGATCAAGGACGGTGTTTCTTTCCGATCTTCTGCAATGTCGTCAGGATCTTCATGGATTAGAATTTCTGCATTAGGGAAAGCTGCTTTTATAAGGCTGTCCACTTCATCTGAGATCCTGTGTGCTTCCTTAAGGGATAAAGAACTCTCTAATTCAAGATGTAACTGAATAAAAACATCCTGGCCAGATCGACGCGTTCTCAGATCATGCATATTGACTACTTCGGGGTGTCCAGCAACGATAGAAATGATTCTCTCTCGATCCTCATCTGATAGTTCACGATCCATCAGGTGATGCAGAGATTGCCGAACTATTTGCCAGGCACTGTAAAGTACAAATAAAGAAACGCCCAAACCAAAGATTGGATCGGCCTGAACCCAACCAAACTGTGCATTTAAGATCAATGCAAAAATAACAAACAAATTAACTAGAACATCACTCAGATAGTGTAAAGAATCTGCCGTAATGGCCACAGACCCCGTTTTTTTTACCACATGGCGTTGATACTTAACCAGACCAATTGTGAGGATTATCGAAATGATCATGACAATAATACCAACTGAAGAACGACTTACAACCTGAGGGCTCAGTAAGCGACCCCCGGCTTCAAATATAAGGAAAAAAGCAGAACCAGAAATAAAGGCGGCCTGGCCGAGACCTGCCAGAGCTTCTGCTTTACCATGACCAAAACGGTGTTCATGATCAGCCGGGGTAAGCGAATGTCTCACAGCAATTAAATTGATGATAGATGCCGCTGCATCAAGTAAGGAGTCAACCAACGTTGCTAACAAAGCGATAGAATTGGTTAACAAAAAGGCGGCCAGCTTAATGATAATCAAAAAACAGGCAACACTGACTGATGCAATGGTTGCACTTTTTATGAGATGCTGATTTTGTGCTGGTTCATTACTCATGGTGAGTAATGATACACGAGGTCTCCCACTATTTAACAGAGTGCATTCATCAATGAAAGATTTAACTGAAATACATTTGTTTCCTATGTATAAGGTGAGGAAACTTTTTGTTTTTTATTTCACAATCCCTGACTTATCAGAGATCAGGGATTGTGAAAATGAGATGAATAATTATTTTCCGATGAGCTGCCAATCAGGAGTTGTCGGCAGGTTATTTAATTGTGTACTGGTGGAAATAGCAGGCCCATCCATTAGATACATCCAGTTCACGCCAGAGCTATCCTGCTTCCAGATAATGTCATCCTTACCATCAGCATCATAATCAGCGACAGTTTTCAGTGTCCATGATGGGTCAACTACATCTACAAACTGGTTGGTTATTATGTTTTTACCATTCATAAGGTACATCCAGTTTGTGCCATCACCTTTTCCGTCTGAATTAAGATCCAGGACTGTATTTCTCCAGAAAATATCATCCTTACCATCACCGTTAAAGTCACCGATACCTGATATCTTCCAATCTGGATGTGTGTAGTCGACTCCCTGACTGGAAGTCACTGTAATTCCATTCATGAAATACATCCAGTCAATTCCGTCTAATGGGTCTGTACCACTGGCGCTCGAATGACGCCATAGAATGTCATCTTTGCCATCACCATTAAAATCTCCGACAAAGGTCTTCCAGTTCAAATCAGAAACGGTAACAACATGGTCACTTACCAGACTTGTAGGTCCATCCATCAGATACATCCAGAAAATACCATTAGTTGCATGACGCCATAGAATGTCATCTTTGCCATCACCATTAAAATCACCAATCCCCTGAACCTTCCAGTTGGAATCGGGTACAGTATTGACATAACTACTGGAGATGACTGTTGCACCATCCATCAGGTACATCCAGTTTTGCCCATTGGTTTGATGACGCCACAAAATATCATTTTTCCCATCGCCATTAAAGTCACCTATACCACTAATTTTCCAATCAAGATCAGAAATAGTAAAGACCACCTTTCCAGAAATAACATTGGTGCTACTCATGAGATAAGTCAGAAGATCGCCAGTAACCAGATTCCGCCAAACAGTATCAGCCTCGCCTGAGAAATCTAAATCATGCCTTCTTGCCCGGTCAGAGAAGTAGATATCTTCAAGTATTGCAGAATCATCGGGAGTAAGAACGTTGCGTGTCGCAAAAACGATAAATCGACCATTCGAAGAAATATCGGGTTTTTCACTGATATTTGTCCCTGTATTAATACCGTTTACATCCACACTTACTCGCATGGTTTTGCCAAGTTTACGATCTCGAACGAAAACATCAGCGACTCCATTTGTGTCTCCGCTAACCAGGTTCGTCGCTGAACTTTCAAAAATAACAAATCTGCCGTCAGAAGAAACACCAGGTTCGTGACTGATATCATTTGTCTGAATATTGTCGGATGAAAGAGTGAGCAAGCTATAGGCACCCGTTTGTACATCGTAGCCAAAGATATCTCTGATCCCATTATTATCTGAAGCAACAAGATCTTCCCTGAAACTTTCAAAGACAATAAAACTCCCATCTTCTGAGACAATGGGCTCCTGACTATCAGTGAATCCACTCGCAGCGGTCCCACCGAGAGTGACTGGTGTCGTTGTTCCAGCACTGATATTCCTCAAGAATACATCTCTATTTTGATCGTTGGCAGGGCCTCCAAGGTTTGAAGCATCACTTGAAAAAGCGACTAATTGACCGTCACCAGAAATAGTAGGTTCAAGGCTCTTGGCATTACCTTTTGCACCACTATTATTCACACTAACAAGCGTTGTTGTACCTGATAAAATGTCATAACGATAAATATCAGAGAAAGAATCTGTATCACCAGGAAGAAGATCTGTTGCAATACTGGAGTAAATCACATATTGACTGTTTGTCGAAATCATAGGTGTGATGCTTTCACTATTCGCTGCTGCAGTGGATGAGGCCAGGCCACCTGCTTTACTAATCAGAGTGGTTGTATTATTAACTGTATCACGCAGGAAAATCTGTTGGGGTTGTACAAGTGTCGGTGGATTATTTGGATCGACAATAAGTGCTGGATAAGTATCAGATGTAAGGTTGGTTGCTCTGCTGGAAAAAACAATATATCTTCCATCATCTGATATATCTGAAACTATACTTCGGCCATTGGCTTGTACGGAACTTGAGGAAACACTGACGCGAGTAGTTGTATCAGTCTGTCGATCATAAACAAAGATGTCCCGAACACCATTTGTGTCCCCTGCGACCAGATCAACAGCTGTACTATCAAAGGCTACATATCGGCCATTTGCAGAAACCGATGCTTCAAGGCTGTCACCTGCAGGGTTCCCGCCACCAGGCTTAACACTAACTCTTTCGATATAATGGACTGCACCCAGTGTTGGCAGCGATAGATTTATAGTGAAGATAATAAGAAACGTTTGAATTGTTTTCTTCATAATTTATTCCTGTTTTTTCCAGAGCCTTTAAAAATACAACTTGATTTTGATGACAACAATTGTAAAAAATGAGGCAGACACTTTAACAGGGCAATCATCGTACAAAAAAGTAATAAATTGTGTATTGTCGTTTTTCCCAGGCTTAAATGGATCTGTTATAAAAATAACATTGTGTTACAAAAAAGAGTTCATCAATATAAAACTTGAGATTCAAGAATAAAGCAATAATGTTCTAGTTAAACTGTGATCAAGTTGTTGATAATTCTCATAGTGAGAGGTTTTATAAAAATATATTCTGTCAGTCATCATTGCTAGACATTAAAATGAAACCTGTTAAGTTGAGGTTTATCCATTGAGATAGAAACTTGGTAACATAAAGCTACTAATTAAAAGGTGAAATATATGAGAATCAATAAACATTTATCATTGTTTGGATTTTGTTTGTTCCTGGCGGCTTGTGTGACAGTGAATGTCTATTTTCCGGCGGCTGCCGCTGAAAAAGCGGTCGATAAGTTTGTTAAAGATGTTTATGGGGAAACGGGGGAAGATCAGTCTGAAAGTAATCCTCAGGAGCAGAAGAATGAGGAGACTGGAGAAGAGAACCCATCCTCTTATTTAAGACCTGTCGAAAACTCTGAATCTGGTCTGGTAATGAATCTGGTCAATTTTGTGATCCCGGTGGCTGCTGCGGCACAACCGAATATTGATATTTCGACACCAGCAACCAATAAGCTGAAAGCATCAATGACCGCCAGACATCAGCAATTGGTGCCTTTTTATAACAGTGGTGCTGTCGGTATGACGGGCAATGCACTGCTTGTTGTTCGGGATGCCAAGGCCGTTCCTTTGAAACAGAGAAATACAGTAAAACAGATTGTTGCAGAAGAAAACCGTGATCGTAACCAGCTTTATAAAGAAATCGCTGTTGCTAACAAGCATCCAGAATGGGAAGGAGAAATACGAAATCTTTTTGCCCGGCGCTGGATTGCAAATGCTCCAGCTGGCTGGTGGTATAATGACGGTAGTGGTTGGAAGCAGAAATAAAATATTAAATCCATCTAAGCGATTATGAGACGGTGTCGGATCGGGTGTCCGGTCACCGTCTTTTTTGATCTGGAATAAAGAAAATATGGCACGTCGACGAAAACGATTATCACGCGAACCTGTTGAAGCCGTGATCGACTCTCTTTCTCATGAAGGCCGTGGTGTTGCGAGCTGTGATGGTAAAGTCGTATTCATTGAGGGTGCATTACCTGGAGAACGCGTAAAGTTTCAGTTAACGAACCGACGCAGAAAGTTTGATGAGGGAAAGGTTGTCGAAATCATTGAAGCCTCAACGGATCGTATTAAAGCGAAGTGTGAACATTATGGTCTTTGTGGTGGATGCAGCTTGCAACATTTAAGTTCAGAAAATCAGATCAGCCATAAACAATCTGTTTTACTGGAACAGTTTGAGCATATTGGTGAAGTAAAACCAGAAGAAGTTCTCCCACCGCTGGCATCGCCGGCCTGGGGGTATCGTCGAAAAGCCAGACTGGGCGTAAAACATGTCCCTAAAAAAGGAGGGGTACTGGTTGGATTTCGTGAGAAAGCCAGCCCCTATATTGCTGATCTGAAAAAATGTGAGATTCTTCATCCTTCAGTAGGTCATCGTTTACTGCAATTGCGCGAACTGATCGGTCAGCTCTCTGTTAAAGAGCGTCTGCCACAAATTGAAGTGGCGATTGGTGATCAGCAAAAAGGACTGATCTTTCGTCATCTTGATCCTTTAACAGAGGGTGATCTGGATCAATTGAAAGCTTTCGGATCAGAACATGAATTCGTGATTTATTTACAACCCAAAGGCCCGGATACAGTTCATCAGATCTATCCTGAAACCACCGTAAATCTATCTTATCAAGCTGGTGAAGGTGAACCTGTTTTACAGTTTTTGCCTTCAGATTTCACACAGGTCAATGCAAGTATCAATAAAGAGATGATCGCAAGGGTGCTGAGCTTTATGCAACTGAATAAAGGTGATCGTGTACTGGATCTGTTTTGTGGTCTGGGAAATTTTTCTCTTTCAATTGCTCAGCGTGCTGCCTATGTTCTGGGCGTGGAAGGTGAGGCTGGACTGGTTAAACGCGCACAGGAAAACGCACAAAGGAATCAGATTGAGAATGCTGAGTTTGTCTGTGCTGATCTAACTGAAGATGAGGTACAAACTATCGAAGCCGGAAAGTTTAATAAAGTTCTACTTGATCCGGCTCGTAGTGGCGCACAGGAGATTATTGAAAAGATGAGCTTTTCGGGTGTCGAACAGGTAATTTATGTGTCCTGTAATCCAGCAACATTAGCACGAGATGCGGGCATATTGGTGAAAGAAAAGGGTTATAAAATGATCAAGACAGGGATCATGGATATGTTTCCACACACGACCCATGTAGAGTCCATTGCTGTTTTCCAACGTGAGTAAGTTTGCAAAGTTATTTCTTTTTCTTATATTCCTGATCTCTGGATGTACAGATCAGAAACCGTCAGAAACAATCCGTTTCGGGCTAACCACCGATCCGGTCACACTCGATCCACGTTTTGCTACTGATGCCGTGTCGGATCGGATCAATCGATTAATCTATTCGAGGTTAGTGGACTTTGATGAAAATTTCCAAGTGGTTCCTGTTCTGGCCAGATGGGAGAAACTCAATCCAAAACAATACCGTTTTACCCTGGGCGATCGTTCTCGAACTTTTCATGATGGAAAAAAACTGACTTCAAAAGATGTTCGTGTCAGTTATGAATCCATACTCGATTCAAAAACGGCCTCTCCTCATCGTAGCTCTCTGAATATGATCGAGCGTATCGAAACCCCGGACTCAGAAACAATAGATTTTTATTTGAATAGACCGGATCCACAGTTTCCGGGGCGACTTACTTTGGGGGTTATGCCTGCTCATCTGCTGGAAAAAGACCACCTGTTTAATCAATTTCCTGTGGGTAGTGGCCCGATGAAAATTCGTGCGTGGCCACAGAGTGGAGAATTGTCGCTGCAAAGATTATCAGATCAACAAATCATAAAGTTTATCACCGTTAAGGATCCTACCGTACGAGTGTTAAAACTGGTTCGCGGTGAACTGGATCTGTTTCAGGGTGATATACCACAGGAGATGATCAACTGGTTGGAAAAACAGGCAGAAATAAAAATCATTCGAGGTAGAGGAAGTATCTTTTCCTATCTTGGGTTTAACATGCAGGATCCTGTGGTTGGGCAAGTCAGGGTTCGTCAGGCTATCGCCTATGCTCTCGACAGGGCTGCGATCATTAAATATGTCTTTAAAAAGACAGCACGCAAAGCCAATGCGATTCTGACGCCAGAACATTGGGCCGGTGCTCCCGATTTGCAAGGCTATGACCATGATCGTGAACAAGCGATAAGAAGATTGACTGAACTTGGTTACGATAATATGCATCCATTGAAAATAGTTTATAAAACATCTAACAATCCTTTTCGTATTCGATTGGCAACAGTGATCCAGCATCAGTTGAAACAGGTTGGAATAGAGCTGGTGATTCAGAGTTATGACTGGGGAACGTTTTATGGCGATATCAAAGCTGGAAATTTTCAAATGTATAGCTTGTCCTGGGTTGGATTGAAACTCCCAGACATTTTTCGTTATGTTTTTCACAGCAATTCAGTCCCGCCAGAAGGAGCAAATCGTGGACGTTATTCTGATCATGAGATTGATCGTTTAATCGAAAAGGCTGAAGCAGAACCCAATAATGACAAGCAGGCAAGGTATTACCGGGACATCCAGCAGCGACTACTTGATCAGCTTCCCTATGTACCGCTATGGTATGAAGATAATGTTCTGGTGATGAGAAAAAATCTTCGAGGTTATAAATTGGCCATTGATGGAAATTATGATGGATTACTGAAGGTCACAAAAAATGTCAAAACAGACTGATATCCATATTGAGATTAGTTTGGAGAAACAAAAACTCTGGTTAAAAAATGGCGATCAGATCCTGCATGAATTTTCTGTATCAACGGCAAAAAATGGCGCGGGTGAACTTATGAACAGTGAATGCACACCGAGAGGTTTGCATGAGATTGCTGAAATGATCGGTGAAAACGAAGCTGTCAATACGGTTTTTGTTGGACGGGTACCAACGGGTGAAATTTACCACCCGGCGCTAAGAGAACTTAATCCTGATCGAGACTGGATCCTAACCAGAATATTGCGACTTGCAGGTTGTGAGGCTGGCAGGAATAAAGGTGGAGAGTTAGATTCATACGAACGGTTTATCTATATCCATGGATCGCCTGACGATGTAGAAATGGGACAACCCGGTTCACATGGCTGTGTGCGTATGAAAAACGAGGATGTGATCACTCTTTTTGATCAGGTTTGTGCAGGAACAAAAATAAAAATTTACTGAACGTGTCAACCGATTCAGTTCTTATCCGTTAGTAGGGATGTCATTCAAAAAACGGAGAACTGAACATGAAAACACGAACACTTTTTACTACACTGATCGTAACCGCCGTATTGTCATCACCTGTCTTTGCAGATGTCGAAGATAGACTGGATCGTAAAGGCGACAGAATTGAGCATCGGCTGGATAAACGAGGTGATCGGATTGAACATCGACTGGATCGTCGTGGTAACAGAATCGATGCCAGGCTGGATCGCAGAGGTGATCGGATCGAACATCGTTTTGAAAGAAAAGCTGACTGGGCTGAAGCTCATGGACATGATAAAGCGGCTGATCGTCTTAACAGGAGAGGTGACCGAATCAATGATCAGCTAGATAGAAAAGGAGATCGGATTGATGCCAGACTGGATCGCAGAGGCGACAGAATAGATCGTCATCTGGATCGAAAGGGCCATCGTATTAACCGCCGACTGGACAAAATTGGTCATCATCACGGTAACCACTGATTAACCTTTAGCCTGGGGTTATCTCAACCCCAGGCTACTCTCTGGAGCATGGAGTGATCATTATCGATGGAACAGTTTCTGGCCAGTGTCGAAAAGCGTGCCTATCGCATGGCAAAATTTGCCACTGGCCATTCCGACGAGGCTCTGGATATTGTGCAAGATGCTATGTTTAAACTGGTTGAAAAATATAGTGATCGAAATAAAGATGAATGGGGACCTTTATTTCATACTATCCTGCAAAGCCGGATCAATGACTGGCATAGAAAAAGTCTTGTCAGGAAAAAGTTTAGCTTTTTTCTCAGTAGAAATGATGACGATGAAGATCCTGTCCAGTCTTTCCCTGATCCAGTCGCTTTTGACCCGGCCAGAAAACTAACTGGAGAGCAGGCTGTAAATCATATCGAATTAGCGATAAAAAATCTGCCTCTACGCCAACAACAGGCTTTTCTTTTGCGATACTGGGAGGAGTATGATGTGGCTCAGACAGCAAAAATTATGGGTTGTTCACAGGGGAGTGTGAAGACACATTGTTCCAGAGCGATATCAAC
>JALSSM010000314.1 GCA_026984275.1 Gammaproteobacteria bacterium | reverse complement strand
GCTAAGTTGTAAAAAACGCCGAAAAGGATCATCGGAAAGAATAAGTTTTACGGTCGATGGGAATCGTCCAGAATTTGCGATCATGTCCCAGAAACGTGCAAAACGATTGATCCTCTGCATCGTATCAAAATTAATATCACGGGTGCTGAGGATATTGTAAGGTGCTTTTACATTGAATCTGAGTTGATATTCTTCTGTATGACGATTAATCGGTGCTCCGCGCAGGCGCTTCAATATACCCAGTTGTATTTCCTGTGGATTAAGCGCGACGAGTTGATCAAAACTTCTGGCAAAATTTTCCAGGCTATCACCGGGCAGACCAAAGATCAGATCAGCATGGATGTGTGCGCCGGTATTTTCCCGTAACCATTTAAGGTTATCACGACTCTTTTCATTATTCTGTTTACGGCTAATCAGATCTTGAATTTGCGGATCGAACGTCTGAATACCGATCTCGAATTGCAATGAGTTTTTCGGAAATTTTTTGATCGTTTCTTTCAACTTATCGGGTAGGTTATCCGGGATAACCTCAAAGTGAAGGTATAAATCATCTGTCATTCGCTCAAGAAAAAAATCCATGATCGCGATACTGCTACTCACTTTAAGATTAAAGGTTCGATCAATAAATTTAAAATTTCTTGCACCGCGATCGTATAGTTTATTGATTTCAGAAAGGAAACGATCCAGTTCAAAAGGCTTCGCTGTTTTGTCCAGAGATGATAAACAGAATTCGCATTTAAAAGGACAACCGCGTGACGCTTCCACATAGATCAAACGATTACGAATATCTTCTTCAGAATAGTATTGATAGGGCAATTCAAGATCATCTAAGGCAGCCACCTGCCCTTCAATAATTTTCTCAGCTGGTTTCTGATCTGACAGAAGTTGAGCACACAACTTCAACAAACTTATCTCACCAGGACCGGTGATCACATAATCAACATCATCGACAACAGCGGGCACATCTGGTGGATGACTGACCTCAGGGCCACCAAGAATAAGGATGACTTCCGGATTGATTTGTTTGATCAGACCAACGACTTCTGAAATCTCAGTCACATTCCAGATATAAACACTAAAACTGATGATCTTTGGATTATCTTTCAACAAGCTCTCTGCAATATCCATCGGCCTTTCATGGATAGTGAACTCGATCATCTCTGTCTGATCCTGCAGTGCTCCAAGGTTGGCATACAGATAACGAAGCCCAAATGCCGTGTGCATGTAGCGTGCGTTGAGGGTTGTTAGAATTATTTGATGATCCCTTTTTGAATTAGCATCTTTCATGGTTTGTTGCCTGAGATCCTTCACTATCATTCAGGATGACAAACAAATACGCGCTGTCATCCTGAGCATTGCAAAGGATCGCTTGATTGCAACGACAATTTTCATAGCAAGAATTTCAACGAAGCTCCAGTAAATCGACTTCAAATATGAGTGTCGCATTGGGCGGAATAACGCCACCGGCCCCCTGTGCTCCATATCCCAGATCAGATGGAATGGTCAGTTTACGTGTGCCGCCTATCTGCATCCCTGTAACGCCTTCATCCCAACCCTTGATCACATGTCCTGCTCCCAATGGGAAATCAAATGGACGATTGCGATCTTTACTGGAGTCAAACTTTGTACCGTCTTCAAGCCAGCCGGTGTAATGAACAACAACGGTCTGACCCGCCGTAGCCATTGCTCCCTCCCCTGTTGTCAGATCTTCGTATTTCAATCCTGATTCCGTTGTTATTTCAGACATGTTTTCTCCTGATGCTAAAAATATAATTTATTCAAGATCCAGCGCGAACTTTTTCAGATCCTCCAGTGAAACAATCTCCAGTGCTTTTTCATTGGTTGCTCGTAGAAAAACCCTGGGAGCCATCTCAAACTCAAAGGCTTCCTGCCAACGGGCCGCACACAAACACCAGCGATCACCTGGCTTCAAACCCGGAAAACCAAAATCTGGCATGGGAGTACTCAGATCATTACCACGAAAGCGACTGAATTCAAGAAACTCTTTTGAAACCTGGATGCAAATGGTATGTGACCCCAGATCTTCGGGGCCTGTCTCACAACAACCATTACGTGTAAATCCAGTCATTGGATCAGATGAGCACTCTTCAATCGGT
>JALSSM010000313.1 GCA_026984275.1 Gammaproteobacteria bacterium | reverse complement strand
GGCGGTAGTGGTCTCGGTAGCACTTTTGCTCCAAACTTAATGGAACGTTTTAACAATGAAGGAGTTGATTATCCACGATTTAAATATGTACTCCACAATGGTTTTACTGGCCAAATGGGAGCGATGCCAGCCTGGGAAAAAAACAAAGCTGTCATGAAAAATCTGGATAATCTTTACAGATATCTAAAAGCCCGCGCTGATGACAAATTACCTAAGGGTCGTCCTTCGAGAATGAAATAAGGATACTTCAATAAGCCACCTTTTGGTGGCTTTTTTATTCCGGCCTTTTAGAATTAACTAAGATTACCTGCTTTTTCTTGAGTTTCGCCGTTGTTGATTATTCCCTGCATTTTGGCCACCGGATGATCTTTTATTATTTCTTCGACGACTACTATTTCCAGCTCGTTGGGTCGTGTTAGCCGTTTTTTTATTTCTCCCTCTGTGTCCTGCCGATTTTTTAGATGGCTCTGGTTTAATCGTTGGATCCAGTTCAAAACCTTCAATAATTCTTTGCGGGATCTCTCTTTTGATCAGTCTCTCAATATCTTTTAAAAATTTCTTTTCATCAATACAGACTAATGAAACAGCTTCACCTTCATTTCCTGCACGTCCTGTTCGGCCAATCCTGTGAACATAATCTTCTGGAACATTTGGGAGCTCATAATTAACCACATGTGGAAGCTGATCGATGTCAATCCCCCGCGCTGCAATATCAGTCGCAACCAGAACCTGTACCTTATTATTTTTAAAATCGGCCAGCGCTTTCGTGCGCTGATTCTGGCTTTTATTTCCATGTATGGCTACTGCAGGAATTCTTTCTCGTATTAATTGTCTGGTCAGACGATCGGCTCCATGTTTTGTCCTGGTAAAGACCAGTACCTGGTACCATTTCTCTTTTTTGATCAGTGTACAGAGGAGTTCACGTTTTCTGCTTTTATCGACAGGATGTATGACCTGAGCAATCATCTCTGAAGTTGTATTTTTTCTTGCCACCTCGATCAGAATAGGTGAATTTAGTAACTTATCAGCCAGTTTTTTTATTTCATTTGAGAAGGTTGCTGAGAATAATAAATTCTGTCTCCGCGAGGGAAGCATCGCCAGGATTTTTTTAATATCCTGGATAAACCCCATATCCAACATCCGATCGGCCTCATCCAGAACAAGAATTTCAAGCTGAGAAAGATCCAGCGTTTTTTGTTGTAGATGATCCAGAAGACGGCCTGGTGTAGCAACCAGAATATCAACACCTCGACGAAGCCTGCTGATCTGTGGACCTATCTTAACGCCCCCATAGATCACGTTAGATTTTAATGGAAGATATTTTCCATAGCTTTTAATACTTTCTTCTACTTGTGCAGCCAGTTCACGTGTTGGAGTTAATACCAATGCTCGCACTGGACGTTTGCTACCTTCGCATTTTTTTGAACTTAACCGTTGCAATAGCGGTAATGTAAAACCGGCTGTTTTTCCTGTTCCTGTTTGCGCCCCGGCAAGGATATCTTTTCCTTCGAGAATAACAGGGATCGCCTGTTTCTGAATGGGTGTTGGCTCGCTATATCCCTGTTCCGAGACCGCACGAAGTAATTCAGCCGACAGGCCGAGTGTTTCAAATGACATAATTAATTTATTTCCTGATCAGGCCTACCCGAAATTTTCTATGGGTCGGTCTTAGGCTGAGATAATTGAGCTGGTTAGAAAGGCCAGACTTTACGCTATACTATGCGACACAGACCGAGTGTGTCAGACTGCATACATTGTAACAGAACCCATGATAATGAGAAACTCTCTCTTCTCCCTGTATCATTATTACAGGAATAATTCACAAGTAATTTATTTACATGTTAGCCATCTCTGATGACATCACTATTCCTGATCATGAGATCGAGATCACGGCCATTCGATCTCAGGGAGCGGGAGGACAAAACGTCAATAAAGTATCAACGGCGATTCACTTGCGATTTGATATCCATGCTTCTTCATTACCCGTTTTCTACAAACAACAGTTGTTATCGTTGAGGGATAAGCGAATCAGTAAGGAAGGTATTATCATCCTCAAAGCACAAAAATATCGTAGCCAGGAAAAAAATAAACAGGACGCGATTGATCGACTCGCTGCGTTAATTAAAAGTGTAGGAGCTATAAGAAAACAACGAAAAAAAACAAAACCTTCTTATCGATCAAAAATGAAGCGGCTCGAAAGTAAAAAAATCAGAGGGCAAACTAAAAGTCTCAGAAAAAAGATCTATTAATCCTCTTTCTGATCAGAAGATGAGCCTCCTGCAATATTAAAAAAATCATCCTGCATTTTTTTCCAGATCTGCATATTTTTCTGGGTGACTTCTGCCATTGTTGATAAGGGATTCTGACGCATTGCATCTTTCATCCGGGCATTGAACTGATCCTGCTGTTCAGAGAACATAAAGAAACTGCGCTCAAGAAAATTTGATGCCAGATCCTGAACTCCCTCACCATAAAGCCGTATAATTTTTGCAAGAACATCAACAGTAAAAATGGGTTCATCATCTTCTTCCTGCTCCATAATAATTTGCAGGAGAATACTTCGTGTAATATCTTCACTGGATTTTTTATCGATGACACTGAAATCCACATTATTCATCACAAGATCTTTAACGTTTTCTATAGTGATGTATTTACTATCTACGGTGTCATAGAGACGACGGTTGGGATATTTTTTGATAATTCGTTTTTCAGTCATAAGTGAAATCGGATTGCAGATCTTTTAAAAAAAGAAATCTCTATTTAATACTGATCTGCAACCCTTTCCTTTTCTTTTAAGAAGTATTTTAGATTTAATCTCTGGTGTTTGTCTATGATAAACAACATAGGCTCCCAGTTTAAAAAAAATCGTTTAGCTTCTTTATTACATCATGTGTTGTCCACCATTCTGAGCAAAGTTAGCACCGGTGACAAATGCCGCTTGTTCTGATGAGAGAAAAGTAACTGTTGCAGCAATTTCCTCTGGAGTACCTAAACGACCAACTGGAATTCCAGCAATGATCTGATTACGAATATCTTCAGGAACGGCCATGACCATTTCAGTCGCAATATAACCGGGAGAAACAGTATTTACAGTGACCCCTTTACGTGCAACTTCCTGTGCCAGAGACATGGTGAAACCATGCATGCCAGCTTTTGTTGTTGTGTAATTGGTCTGCCCTATCTGCCCTTTTTGGCCATTAATCGATGAGATGTTAACAATCCTTCCCCAACCTCTCCCAGTCATGCCTTCAATTACCGGTTGAGTAATATTGAACAAACTGTCGAGATTGATTCTAAGTACCGTATCCCATTTCTCTTTGGTCATTTTACGTAATGTAGTGTCCCATGTGATACCCGCATTATTGACAATAATATCGATCGGACCAAGTTCTTCTTCAATCTGCGCGATCATTTTCGCACAACCTTCCGTATCGGTAACGTCAACCTGGTAGGCTTTAAAATCAAAGCCTCTGTCAGCCGTTTCTTTTAACCATTCCTGAGCTTTTTCTTCGTTTCTGTAATTGGTCGCAACTTTTGCACCAGCACCCGCCAGTGATTCACAGATTGCTGCACCAATCCCACCTGTGCCGCCTGTAACCAGAGCGACTTTTCCTGTTAAATCAATTTTCATAATTAACCCCTTTCAATAGCAACAGCAGCACCTTGTCCGCCACCAATACATAATGTCGCAATACCTTTCTTCGCATCACTGCGAATCATTTCATGAAGCAAAGTAACGAGGATACGACAGCCAGATGCACCAATCGGATGACCCAGGGCAATTGCACCACCATTGACATTGACTTTACTGGTATCCCAGCCCATATCGCGGTTAACTGAAATGGCCTGTGCAGCGAAAGCCTCATTGGCCTCAACCAAATCCAGATCATCGACACTCCAGCCAGCTTTTTCAAGACAACGTTTCGAGGCCGGAATAGGGCCAGTACCCATGATAGCTGGATCTACACCGGCACTGGCGTAAGCTGTAACGGTAGCCAATGGTGTCAATCCCAGTTCTTTAGCTTTTGACTCACTGGCCAGGATCACGATAGCAGCGCCATCATTGATTCCAGAAGCACTACCAGCCGTTACCGTGCCATCCTTCTTGAAAGCAGGACGCAATTTACCCAGAGCCTCAACGGTGCAACCATGGCGCGGGAACTCGTCGGTATCGAAGACGATTGGATCACCCTTACGTTGCGGAATTTCTACCGGGATAATCTCATCGTTAAACTTACCGGCATTTTGTGCAGCCTCGGCCTTGTTCTGTGAGGCCGTTGCGAAGGTATCCTGCTCTTCACGTGTGATACCGTATTTCTCGGCGATATTCTCCGCCGTTATACCCATATGCACGTCATTAAAGGCATCCCAGAGACCGTCGACGATCATACTGTCCTTCATTTTCCAGTCACCCATCATGGTACCTTTACGGGAATTAGGAAGTACGTGTGGTGATGCACTCATATTCTCCATACCACCTGCAATAACCAGTGCGTTATCGCCACACTTGATAGACTGAGCGGCAAGATGCACAGCCTTGTTACCACTACCGCAGACCTTGCTGACGGTCATGGAGGGAACACCATCCGGGATACCTGCCTTGATCGATGCCTGACGCGCCGGATTCTGCCCCAGACCGGCAGATAGAACATTTCCAAGTAAAAGTTCATCAACCTCAGCGGGATCAATACTGTTTTTTTCCAACAGTGCTCTAATCACTGTGGCGGCAAGGTCTGGTGCCGGAATTCCGGAAAGACTGCCGCCGAATGTGCCGATGGCGGTACGCCCGGCTGCTACTATAACTACATTTTCTGTCATTTTAATGGACTCCTGATTAAGTGGCGCTACACGCTCACTGTTTTTGGGGGAACCTCTGTTGAACCTTCGATTTTTTAATATCTAAAGGTTTTTGTAATTTTTATGTTGCGCAACAACTTTTTATGATGCACCTTTCAGAGCGTATCAGACAAGTGCTAAAGTTTCCAGAAATACAGTATTTTCGCCAAGACAATCTCATTCCTTGATGTCTTTTCGATAGGCATAAAAAAGGCCGAAAAAACTTCGGCCTTTTAAAGTTGAAAATCGAAGCACATCAAACTTCTAACTACTCATCTCCATAAACATCTCATTCAAACGATGGACGAAACCGGCCGGATCATCCAGTTTCCCACCCTCGCTGAGCAAAGCCTGATCAAACAGGATCCTGCCCCAGTCTTCAAAACGCCCATCGTCTTTTTCATCTTTCAGGTGTTTGAGGATTGGGTGATCAGGGTTAATTTCCATGATCCGTTTTGATGTCGGGATCGGTTGGCCAGCGGCTTCAAGGATCCGTTGCAGATTGGCTTCCATATCCTGTTCGTCAGCAACCAGGCAAGCTGGTGAAGAGGTCAGTCGATTGGTAATACGAACTTCCTTGACCTTGTCCTTGAGCAGTTTTTCCAGCCGTTTGAGTATATCTTTGTATTCGCCGGTTTTCTTTTCTTTTTCCTTCTCATCTTTCTTATCATCCAGCTCGCCAAGATCCAGCTCGCCTTTTGTCACCGAGTGCAATGGCTTGCCATCAAATTCTGTCAGGTGGTTGACCAGCCACTCATCGACCTGATCAGATAACAACAAGACTTCAATACCCTTCTTACGGAAAATTTCCAGATGCGGACTGTTCTTCACGGTGGCGAAACTTTCACCGACAACATAAAAAATATTTTCCTGTCCTTCCTGCATACGACTGACATAGTCTTCCAGAGATATTTTCTGTTCTTCTACATCATCATGGGTTGTGGAAAATCGCAGTAATTTTGCGATCTGTTCTTTATTTTTTTCATCGTCGATAATGCCCTCTTTAAGAACCTTTCCGAACTCTTTCCAGAATTTATCGTAATCATCTTTTTTCGCCAGCTTTCCGATCATGCCAAGGATCTTTTTCACTGATGCATTACGGATTTTTTCAATCACGCTGTTATGTTGAAGGATCTCACGAGAAACATTCAATGGCAGATCATTGGTATCGACAATACCGCGAATAAAGCGCAGGTAAGGCGGGATCAACTGTTCCGCATCGTCCATGATAAACACACGACGCACATAGAGTTTTACACCATGCGGATGATTCCGATCCCACAGGTCAAATGGCGCATGGTTGGGAATATAAAACAGCGTTGTATATTCCATCTTGCCTTCCACCTGACTATGCACACGTGCCATTGGATCTTCATAGTCATGGGCAATGTGCTTATACAGCTCATTGTATTCTTCATCGGTGATTTCTTTTTTCGGACGGGTCCATAAGGCCTTGGCCGAATTAACCGTTTCGTATTCAGGCTCTTTCTTATCCTTATCTTCACCATAATGCTCCTTAAGCATCATGATCGGAAGATTGAGGTGATCCGAATATTTACGGATGATCTCGCGCAACTTGTATCCATTTAAAAATTCTTTGGCATCTTTGCGCAGATGTAAGATGACTTCCGTTCCACGTTCTTTTCTTTTTACCGGTTCAATCGTGTATTCACCCTCGCCTGATGACTCCCAACGCACACCTTCCTCTTCACTGGCTCCAGCCTTACGGGTTATCAATGTCACCTTGTCGGCAACGATAAAAGCAGAATAGAAACCCACACCAAACTGGCCGATGAGTTGAGAATCCTTCTGTTTGTCTCCGGTCATGGCATTGAAAAATTCTTTGGTGCCCGATTTTGCGATGGTGCCTATATTCTCGATCACTTCATCGCGGGTCATACCGATACCATTATCACGGATAGTGATGGTTTTCTTTTTTTCATCGAAATCGACAGTGACTTTGAGATCGGAATCCCCTTCAAAAAGAGCGTCATTGGACAAGGCTTCGAAACGCAGTTTGTCACAAGCATCCGAAGCATTCGAAATCAGCTCGCGGAGAAAAATTTCACGATTGCTATATAAAGAATGGATCATCAGATCCAGTAATTGTTTAACTTCCGACTGGAAACCCAGCGTCTCTTTCTTTGCATCTACAGCCATAATATTGAAAAGTCTCCTTCAGAAAACTACAAATGTGGGGATCAAACAGGATGAATTCAAGGGTGTCAATAGCATTTCTTTCCCAAGTTGGTAAGATTGGATCATAATAATGAGATCCAAGTAATTCATGAGTCTGGCTCGCATCCCTTTCCTGAAACAGTTGATCAGCAGTTTTTTTGATCTGGCACCTATTCTTGCTGTAGTGACTATTTTTCAACTACTGGTGATTCGTCAACCAATACCTGATCTGACCAGCCTTCTTTTCGGTACTTTACTAGTCGTCGTCGGTCTGACGTTTTTTGTTCAGGGTTTGGAACAAGGACTATTCCCAATTGGAGAATCCATGGCCTACTCTTTTGCCAAAAAGGGTAGTCTTATGTGGTTATTGATCTTTGCTTTCTCTCTGGGCTTTGCGACAACAGTGGCTGAACCTGCCCTTATTGCGGTTGGAGACGAAGCCGCTAAAGTAGCTGCTCAAGGTGGCATGATCGAGAATAACGATCAATCAATGAAAAGTTATGCATTAGGTTTACGCCTTACCGTGGCATTTTCAGTCGGCCTGGCAATTCTGATCGGTGTCTTACGAATCATCCGTGGCTGGCCATTACCGTATTTAATCATACCGGGTTATATCGGGATTATGATCATGACGATCTTTGCTCCTGCTGAAATTGTTGGTATTGCCTATGATTCCGGCGGTGTAACTACATCGACCATAACAGTGCCACTGGTTACTGCACTCGGTGTCGGGCTGGCTTCATCCATCAAAGGTCGAAATCCAATGGTTGACGGATTTGGTCTGATTGCCTTTGCCTCACTAACTCCGATGATCTTCGTCATGGCTTACGGGATGATTTTATGATTGATGCGCTGATCAATCTGTGGGTGCAATTCAGTCATGCAATGATGGCAACTGCACGAGATATTCTACCGATTGCTGCCACCATTATTGGTTTCCAGTTGCTGGTCATCCGTAAGCCTCTGAAAAATCCCAAAAAGATCGCCATTGGTTTTTTCTATGTCATGATCGGTATTGCACTCTTTCTGGAAGGTCTGGAGCTGGCTCTTTTTCCTCTAGGTAAATTAATGGCCACCCAGCTCACTGATCCCGAATTTATAAACGCTGGCGATGTATTAAACTGGAAGGATTATTTCTGGGTATATTTGTTTGCATTCTGTATCGGTTTCTCAACGACACTGGCAGAACCTTCATTACTGGCCGTTGCGATCAAAGCACAGGAAATCTCCGGTGGTGCGATCAAATCATGGCCTTTACGTCTGGCTGTCTCTTTCGGCGTGGCCTTCGGAATTGCACTGGGTGCTTATCGGATTGTGATCGGTGCCGACTTGTATCTATTCATAATTACTGGCTATATTATTGTTGTTTTCCAGACAATTTTTTCACCGAAAATGATCATTGGTCTGGCTTATGATTCAGGTGGTGTAACAACCTCCACAGTAACCGTGCCACTGGTCACTGCTCTTGGTCTGGGGCTATCCTCAACCGTCCCGGGACGTAACCCGTTGCTGGATGGTTTTGGCCTGATCGCCTTTGCCAGCCTGTTCCCGATCATTGCTGTTTTAGCTTATGCATGGTTCGCCGAACATCGAATCAAACGTAAGACATCATAAGGAGGATTTACTTATGCGCTTTAAATTAATCATTGTACTTGTCGAAGATGACAAAACTGATCTGGTACTGGACACATCCCGTGAAGCGGGTGCCACTGGTGCAACAGTGATCAGTAACGCCCGAGGTGAAGGCATTAAACAATCAAAAACTTTTTTTGGGATGACGCTTGAAACTCAACGGGATGTTGTTTTGTTACTGGTCGAAGAACACATGGCTCGAAAAATTCTGGAAAAGATTGCCGAGGTGGCTGAGTTTGACGAAAAGCCCGGTACTGGCATTGCTTTTCAGATCGATGTAGAAGATGCGATTGGTGTTCGCCACCAGGTCTGGGATCTAACCAAAGTTATAGAGGAGGAATTATGAACGATAAAGCTATAATCCGTGTGCGTGATGTCATGAAGACAGCTTTCATTACGATTGAGGGAGTAGCCACCGTAGAGGAGGCGGTAAAAATGATGAAAGAAAATAAAACATCTGTACTCGTCGTCAACAAACGTAATCCGGATGATGAATACGGTATGATCCTGGCGGGCGATATAGCCAGGCATGTGCTCAGCAAAGATCGTCCGGCGGGACGGGTCAATGTTTATGAAGTAATGCACAAACCTGTGATCACCATTCATCCGGATATGGATATTCGCTATTGTTCGAGATTGTTTGCCCAATATGATCTGGTTCGTGCCATCGTTGTAGAAGACCGCGAAATTATCGGTCTTGTCAGTCCCATTTCACTGGTACTGGATGGACTCTCACAACTCGCTGAATAAAGAATGGCAGCCGATCATACGCCCGTCATGCAGCAATATCTTGGCTTTAAAGCCGAGTATCCAGACAAACTGCTTTTCTTCCAGATGGGAGACTTCTATGAATTCTTTTTTGATGATGCTCGCCGTGTCACGGAATTACTGGGATTAGCGTTAACCAGACGTGGCAAGTCAGCCGGAGAGCCGATTCCGATGGCGGGTATGCCGATGCATGCAGCGGAAAGTTATCTGGCCAAATTGTTAGAGATGGGGGAGTCCGCTGTGATCTGCGATCAGATCGGCGATCCGGCCACCAGTAAAGGCCCTGTAGAACGTAAAGTTACACGCATTGTCACTCCCGGCACGATCACCGATGAAGCACTTTTAAAGGAACGTCGTGATACCATTCTGTTGGCCGCACACGCCTGCAAAAACAAGATCGGTCTGGCCTGGCTGGACCTCAGTGGCGGTCGATTTCATATCATAGAACATGAAAAAAAGGACGAACTGATCACCGAACTGGAACGACTGCAACCCGCAGAAATTCTCATCAGTGAAGATTCGCCGTTACTTGCAGAGATAAAAAACCAGC
>JALSSM010000312.1 GCA_026984275.1 Gammaproteobacteria bacterium | reverse complement strand
TGATGATGTATTCGACGTTGCTGTTAAATACAGTGGTACGATTGCTGGCCTGACGGCTAACGTACATGGTGGTTATTCATATAACGCTGATGGTGGTACTAATGTTGGTGCAACAGATGGTTCTGATACATTCCAGATTCAAGCGGGTCTGATGGATCCTAATTCTGGCATCTTCGGTGCAATTGCATATCAAAATGAACAAGCTGACGGTGGACCTGCTACCGCGTCTAATGATACTGACGCTTGGTGGTTGAAGTTGGGTATTAAGAAAAACTGGACTGGCTATGGTGATACCGCTATTGGCGTTAACTATGGCGAATATAATGATCAGTTTGGTACGCTTGCAGTCACTGGTTCTAAAGTTACGCGTTGGGGATTATCTGTTGACCAATATTTTGGCAGCAACTTGATTATCTATGGTCTGTATAGAAACCTTAGCCTTGATGTTGATGGTGATGTCGGTGGCTTATACACTAACGCAGAAGATCTTGATACATTCACACTGGGTCTGACGTACTTCTTCTAAGATTTATTTAGAAGGAAAAGTTCTTAATAGAACACGAAAAGGCCTCTTCGGAGGCCTTTTTTTGTGGGACTAAAAAAATAATTAATCCGCTTGAATTTGTTAGTTGATTCACTGTCTATTCATACAATATTCCGTATCTTGGCATAAAGGTTTTATGCCAGAATCCTTCAATGAGCTGACAATTTGTAGTAGACTCGCTCGCAAATTTCTCTAATCAAAATTAATTTAGATAGATATTTACAATATGAAATTATTTAACAGCCAATCCATCATTCTGCTTTTTTCGTCTCTGGTGTTTTTGACAGGTTCTGTTCAGGCCATTGATTTGAACCCTTTTGATGATGAAAACGAAGAAGTGATCTGGGAAGTCAGCACCAATGTCTATCTAAAATATGCTGAACAGGATGATTCTGAATTTGGTAAGAATGATCATCCAGTTGAGCTGAATGAAGAGGAAATCAGGAAGGCACTTAAATTATTAGTTATTCAAGGAGAAGTTTATACCGAACAGGAAGAAGAACCTAATCCTGTATTTACACCATTACAGGTCAATATTCTCAGTAAACATCTTGCCAAAGGTTTGGCCAAAGCGCAGCCTGATCAGGATATTATTTTTGCTCTAAAAAAGAATAAAGACAGGTTTCTTGGCTTAAAGAAGGCTACATTCTTTCTTGCAGGTCGAGTATTTTACAAGGATGGGAAACTGAACATTATTCTTGGAGATTATGATTTTGCAAAACAGGAGGGATATGAAGCAGTTTATGATCCTACTCATGTGGGGATTGTTGCTTATCATTTTAATTATGGAAAACGTTCAAAAGCTTCGCAAAAATTTGAATTTCCAATCAAAGAAGTCGATGGTATTGAGCTTAAAGACGGGAAAAGACGTGACTGGTTTGTGATCGATCTTAAAACAGCAGCAAAAACCTATGATGTTCAGGTGAGTCAACGTGAGAAAGATGAACTGGAAGGGAAACGTAAGGAGCTCAGAGAAATACTGGGTGAGGATGCGATCAGTGGTAGATCTGCAAAAGAACAGGCGCAGATCAATAAAGAACGACGTGAGATGCGTGCAGAGATGGCACGCATGCGTAAGGAAATGAAAGAAATGTCAGGTGGAAAGACCTCAGGCTCACAATCAGTGGAAGAGAGACTGTCAACATTGGATCGACTTAAAAAGAAAGGCCTGGTTTCTGATAAGGAATATCAGAGGAAACGTCAGGAAATCCTCAACGATATTTAGGTTTTAAGGAATGTAATCATTTTCCTTGAATCGGATTGTCTTTTTGATTTGATATTCGTGCCTGTTGCCATTCAGCACGCCTCTCTTAGCGACTCTCGGCGTTGGAGCTGCTTCCAATAGCTTGCTATTGCTGCGCATCTCCGCCTTGATAGTCACTAAAAGAATCGCACTGGACAAAACGCCCATAATATTTTTATATAACTTATCGTATTTTAACGTTTTTATGGCCATCCTTAACCCGAGTTCAGGTTATTTAGATCCTGATTATCCGTTCTTCAGTCAAAATAAGATCAACAGGGATATCCGTTTCTTCTGTTGGTAATGCTTCAACAATTTGAGTCTCAAACGCAATCG
>JALSSM010000311.1 GCA_026984275.1 Gammaproteobacteria bacterium | reverse complement strand
TCTATGATGAAAGCCGCTGGTATTGCTGCTGATCGGATCGTTTTGACAAAACCAACAGAAACAACCGGAAGTGGAACAAATGCGGAAGCACGTCGTGTGGAAGTAACAATAGGCTTCTAGTTAGTCCTGGAATAAAAAGTAGTAAGCAGACGGGGATGGCTTCAAGTCATCCCCGTTTTTGCATATTTCAGGAACCTCTGAATTAATCAGACTATCCTAATAAATAAGCCTCGAGTCAATACACTCCAATTTTGTCATAACGTCTTTTTTCATCACTTTTAACCCTTATTATCGCCACATTTTCACGTTATCGTGAAAATGTGGTGTCAGTCATACCTGTGCTAATATTCTTCTGAAAAAGTAAGGGAAAATAGATCATGAAAATTGGAATCACAAAATTTTTTAGTTTTCAGTTCTGGGAGCAGGTCTTCCAGGCTTTTTTAACGACCTGCATTCGTTTCCCACTGGCAATATTGAGTCTGGTGGCTTTTATGCTTTTGGCTCTGGCAGAAAACCATGATCTGGAATGGTTAACAGATATCCAGTCACAGCGAGGAATGTTAGTTACCGTTGCTGGTGCTTTCTGGTTTGTCGCTGCAGGACTGTTTTCAGAAAGTCGTGGCTGGAATAAAGTCAAAAGATATAGTTTCGGATTACCAATCTTTGCCATTATCTTCTGGCAGATCTCTACGAATGATTCAATGGCAGTTTCTTCCTGGACATTGCTTCTGTCAGTCACTCTTGCCGTCACTTTTGCAGCTTACATTTTTCGTTCGAATGATAATGCTTCGATCTGGTATTTTAATTTTCAGCTGGGAACAGGGTTCGGTTTTGCCATTCTATCAGCCTTGATCCTGTGTGGTGGTCTGAGTCTGATATTGACAAGTATTGAATATTTATTCGAAGTAGATTTCAGTAGAAAGTATTATTCTGACATCTGGTTAATTGGCTGGACGTTTTTCGCTCCGGCTTACTTTATAACAAGCATTCCAACCCAGTTTGATTACCTGGAATCCGACTGTGAATTTCCTCCCGGTGTCCACTTTATCCAGAATTATGTACTGGTTCCATTATCCGTCATTTTTATGGTGATCCTCTATGCTTATTTCATCAAGATTTTGCTGCAGTGGGAGTTACCACGAGGTAACCTCGGCAAGATGATCAGTACCTTCGGTGTGATCGGGATCTTTACCCATCTGACCATCTATCCAGTCTATGATCGCGGCGCACCCTTACTTAACTGGTTCTATCGAAATTTTTATAAAATGATGATCGTCCCTCTGGGGTTACTGATCCTGGCGATCACTGTTCGCCTCTCACAATATGGACTCACAGAACCACGCTATATCGTTGTGATTTGTGCTATCTGGTTCGCTTTACTGATCGCCTATTACATGGTCAAAGCAACGGATTTCAAGATAAAAAATGTTGTGATTGTTCTGGCCACACTTTCTCTGATCGCATCCTTTGGTCCGTGGCGAATTGATAAGCTACCGGTGAAGGATCAGTTTGCGCGATTACAGGAACTGTTGATTAGAGAAGAACTGCTTATCGACAATCAATATGTCGTACCTAAAGTACAACCAGATTTTGAAACAAGAAAATCCATCAGCTCAATCGTAAGCTATCTTGTCTCACATGGTGGATCAGAAAAAATGCGTTCCTGGTTTACCGATCAAGATGCTTTTGATAAAAAGGTATCCTGTGAAGGACACCGCTGCCGATACTGGGATGGTTCAGAATTGGTCAAACACATGGGAATTGATTATGTCGATCGCTGGCAATCCACAGAGGACGGATCTTCATTCAATATCAACCTGGCTTCAGGGAATCAGAATAGACAAATCTCAGTAAAAGGATTTGACTATATGGTACAGGTAATGGCCTTCCGATATGGTTGTGACAACGACTGTGATGAAATGGCAGAACCAATGTCTAAGAAGACAGACGACCCGGAAGCGATACAAATAAAGCTCAGAAAAAACAACAAACTTGTGATTGCCTTTGGTGATCTGCCGATATTAACTATTGATTTAAATAGTATGTTAGATCAACTCCATACACAGGGATATATCGAAGTGGCTGCAGAAGACGCCCACGAGCTAACCTTCGATCAAACGACAGAAAA